>DAOVTM010000113.1 GCA_030633145.1 Desulfobulbaceae bacterium | reverse complement strand
TATTGAAGTTCTTTAGTTTTTACGTTATTTGCTGCGAGGTTCTATGCGCCGGTAACTGCGGTCAGGAGACCCATTGCCAGTCCACTGATTCCGCTGTCTGCCAGGCCGCCGATCAAACAAGCTGCTCCCCAGATACCGATCAGTGCTGCCATTCCCATTACGACACTCAAACCAAATTTTGATGCTTCGCTGCTTATGTTGACTTGCTCTTCTTTTTTGGTGATTGTATTTGCGTTCATTATGTTCTCCTGAAAGTTAATGTGTTATCGTTTATCTTATGACTCAATACCAAGCATACATCATGCCAAAATTGAAAAGCTATATGAGTGTTGTGAAGTTTATGTTTTAACAGATTGATATTATAGCTTAAAAATAAAGATCCTCTACGGGCATGCAACAGGGGTGATCAAATCGTACCCTTATTATGCAACAGGTAATCCGACAACCATGTAGGAATACCATGGGAAACTGTGGCGGGATGCCCCATTTATGTTGCGATAAAAGGACCATTTTTATCTGGTACCTACTTTACTCAAACGACTGTAACTGGTAGTATTGAACTGCTGTATCCTTATTGGTAGTCAAAGAATTTTGTTAGATATAGTGAGTAAAGAAACTAATGAACACAATATCCGATCACCGGCAGCAGATTGAAACAACCATTGATCAACTCCACATTCTCATTAAACGATTGCAGTCCCTGGAAGAGGAGTACCGCAAGCAGGAAGACACCCTTTTTGTCATCTCGGAATTTGCCAATGACTGGGAGTACTGGCAGGCACCGGACGGTCATTTTAAATATGTCTCCCCTTCCTGTGAGGTCGTGACCGGTTATACCCCGGATAATTTTTATACGGATCCTGGATTGTTGGAAAAAATAATAGCAAAAGATAACCGGAAAAAGTGGACAAGCCATACCCACAGAATGGAGAAAAACGGTCGAGTCTCACCTATTGAGTTTGAGATCCGAACCAAAGATGGAGCTAAACGCTGGATTCACCATATCTGTCAAACCGTTACCGGCCAAGATGGGGAAAATCTTGGAATACGGGGCAGCAATCGGGATATAAGCGACCTGAAAAAACTACAGGAACGCCTCAAGCACATGGCAGGACACGATATCCTGACTGGCCTGCCCAATCGCGCCCTGTTTCTTGAGCATCTTGCCCAGTCCATCAAAGAGGCAACACGCAACAAAACCAAGTTCGCAGTGGTCTTTATTGACCTGGATGAGTTTAAAGAGATCAACGATACCTATGGTCACGAGGCGGGCGACACGGTTTTGAAAAAGCTGGCCAGAACCTTGAGTGAAGTAACGAGAAAAAACGATATTGTTGCAAGGTTGGGCGGTGATGAATTCGTGGGTCTGTTTGAGGTCATGCAAGAATCCGATATTGCTGTTATCAAAGAAAAAATATTTGGCACAGTGCTTGATACAATCCATTGTGACACCTATAATATCACCATCCACTACAGCTTGGGGGTGAGTATTTTCCCTGTGGACGGCACAGGGGTAGATGCCTTGCTTAAAATGGCTGATCGAGCCATGTATAGACAGAAAGAAAGGAATAAGGCGGTACGCAGGGCTGATGGGGAAAAAAAATGATAACTCAAAAAACTGTTGATACAGGGGAACCGTCAACAACGCGGGTGCAGGATGTCATTAGCTTTGATAATGACCAATTTGTCAGAGATCTGTTTGAGGTGATGAATGAAATCCTGGCCAACCGGGATCTGGCCACCTATCAGCACACCCTGCGAGTGGCTCAGATTGCCCAGGCCGTGGGCAGGGAACTGGGGCTTTCTGAGGAAGACTTGACCATTCTGGAACTGGGCTGCCTGGTGCATGATATCGGTAAAACCGCAATTCCAGATGATGTGTTGCTCAAGCCCGATCTTTTCAATGATCAGGATCGCAGGATCATGGAGTACCATCCCCTTATCGGAGCCAAGATTTTTGCCTCCAGGCTGCGCGACGACCGAATTACCAATATTATTCTCCGCCACCATGAACGATTGGACGGCAGCGGTTATCCGCAGGGATTACATGGTTCGGAAATAGATATCTTCTCGCGGATTACCGCTGTAGCTGATGAATTTGAAGCCTTGACCAGCAGGAGGCCCTATAAGACTCCGTTTCCAGTCAGCACCGCTCTTCGTATCCTGCACAATGAAGCAGAACGGGGTACGCTGGATAGTTCCATTGTCGAGGGATTGAGCAGGATTGCCTCTTCGCTTGTCCTGAAGAATCCCACCTTACAGCCCACCGGTCATTTTATGGATGAAATTGAACACTTCAGGCGAGATACGTTTTTCAAGGATACCCTGAGTGAACTCTATAACTATCGCTATTTGCTGGTTCTCGATGACCTCAAGGTACTTGGTGAAAATGACACTGCAGGATATCTGTTGCTACTGGTCAGCTTTGAGGGGATGGGTCGCTTTCAGGTGGAGAACGGGGTAATTGTCGCTAGCCAGGTGCATGATGAGATTGGGTATCGGCTGAGGGATGTAGTCATTCGTTACCGGGAAAAACGGGAGAATTATGACGGTTCCGTGATCCTCTTTCGCAAACACTGTGATTATCTGATTTACGCTGAGGAAAACTCTGAGAAAGACCTGGAGAAGTTTATCCTGAGTATCAGGGAGAAGGTGAATCTGACCCAGGAAGAATGGGGGATTGAGGCCAACTGCTACCGGGCATGGTTCTCACGAGCCACCTCCATTGAAAAGGCCATGACACGGCTCTTTTCTTTGCAGGTTGAAGATGCAGAATCGTGTCAGACAAAAACGCCTGATTTATCGTGAGCAGATAAGAATGTCGTACTGAAGAAAAATATTGGTCTTGACGAGTAACGTAATTCGTCATAAAATACAGGCATGATAAAGTCCTTCAAGTGCAAAAAAACTGAAAGGAAACAGAACAGGTCAACACAGTATCCGGATTAATGAGCAATGGCGTATCTGTTTTGTATGGGAAGGTGAAAATGTCTTTGATGTAGAGATTGTAGATTATCATTAGGAGAGGAAAATGAGCAAAACATTATCTCCTGTCACACCAGGTGATGTATTATTAGAAGAATTTCTTAAACCAATGGGAATTACCCAAAGCCAACTTGCCAAAGATATTAATGTGCCGGCAAACCGGGTCAGCCAGCTTGTTCATTGTAAACGTGAGATTACTGCTGATACAGCATTGCGACTGGGGCGATATTTTGGGATAGAGCCGGAATTCTGGCTAAATCTCCAGATTCGGTACAATATGAAAATGGCACAGAGCAAGGCTGGACGGAGAATATCAAAAGAAGTAAAGGTTTACAGTCCGCAAAAAGCGATCCGTAAGCAGGTTGTTATTTAATCAGTTGATTCATCTCAAAGATAGGCAGCAGGATTGAGATCACGATAAAACTGACCACCCCGCCCATCACCAGGATCATGATCGGCTCTATCATCGAGGTCATGGCCATGATCTTGCCCTCCACCTCTTTTTCGTAGCTGTCTGCGGCTTTTTCCAGCATCTTTTCCAAGGCTCCGGACTGTTCTCCGACAGCAATCATCTGCACCAGCATGGGGGTGAAGTACTTATTACCGCGCAGGGTATTTGAGAGGGATTTTCCCTTTTCCAGCTCATCCGTTGCCTGATCCATGACCTCGGCCAGGAGGACATTATTGAGGATATTCTTGACAATCTGTAGAGAGGTAATCAGAGGAACCCCGGAATCGAGCAGGCTGGACAGGGTTCTGCCAAAGCTGGCAGCGGCAATCTTGATGTTCAAATCCCTGAGTACCGGCAGCCCCAGTTTCAGCTTATCCCAGATACGTCTTCCCTTTGGTTGACGGATAAATAAACGGATACTGGCAAACAGCCCGGCCAGCAGTATCAGGACAATCCACCAGTAACTCTGGAGAAAACCACTTATGTTCATCAAAATAACCGTGGGCAGGGGCAGATCCTGGTTACGGTCGGTGAACACCTTGGTGATGGAGGGGACAATAAAAGTAATCAGCATGAAGAGGACACCGGTTCCCACCAGGGCCATGAAGATCGGGTAAATCATGGCTGCGGTGATGCGGGAACGCAGGGCCTGCTGTCCTTCGCCAAATTCAGCCAGCCGTTCCAGAACCACATCCAGTGAGCCAGATTCCTCCCCTGCCCGGATCATATTAACATAGATGCGGGAAAAGAGGCGGGGGTGCTGGGATAGGGCCGAGGTCAGGGTGTTGCCCTCGTTGACCCCGTCCTTGATCTGGGCAAATATTGTTTTCAGGGATTTATTGGAGGTCTGTTCGATAAGTCCGTTCAGGGCTGGAACCAGGGGGATACCGGCTCCCAACAGAGTGGCGAGCTGACGGGTGGCAACATGGATTTCCTGCTGCTTGACCCTTGGCCCGGACTGTAGCGAGAGAAAGGCGTTTTTTTTCTTTTCCTTGCTGCGGGGGACAGATTCCCGGATGTCCACCGGGTACTGACCCTGCTGCCTGATCTTCTGCCGAGCCGCAGTCATGGAGTCTGCATCCAGAACGCCTTTCTTTTTTTTGCCTTTGCCATCAAGGGCGGTGTATTCGTAAACCGGCATTGTGTGTGAGGAGTGTGGGGTTAAGGGTGAGGTGTGAGTCCGTCTTGTATCAATTCGTTAATACTATAGATCATAATTGAGTACAGAAAAAGGAAAAATTCCATGTCCTGCTTTTCGTAGGTAAGATTCTGTGGTATATAAATGTAAACGGATAGAAAAGGTTGAACTGATGGAAGGTAATATTCGGTTTGTAGTTTTACCCTTTATCAGTGGTGACATTATTTGGTGCGCACAGCGTACCCTACAGAAATATCGTGAAAATGAGTTGTTATGTTTCCAAAAATACAAATTAATATGTATCACAATAAAGTTTGAAAAGTATATCACAAAGAGTTATAATCCTTACATGAGAAAGTTATGCACAAAATGGTTTAAGAAATGGGTAAGAAAAGAAAATTTGCAAAATATTAACCTGCTTGAATCCATTGAAAATCTTGGAAAAGGTCTATCTGTTGCGAGTTTAGGAGGTAACATTTTTAAAATCCGTGTAAAGCGACCTGGCAAGGGAAAAAGTTCTGGCTACAGGACAATTGTTGTGTACAAAAAAGAAGAAAAAGCTGTATTTCTTTATGGATACGGAAAAAATGAAAAATCAAATATTAACAAAGCGGAGTTACAATATTTCAAAAAATTGGGCAGTGATCTGTTGGCATTGAAAACCAAACAAATCCTAAGCTCCATAGAGAAACAAATATTGTTTGATCTGGAGGTGAAAGAATGAGAAATTCTATAAAAAAAGCAATCGGCGAAACCGTTCAGGAGCTAGTCAACTCAGGATTGAAGACTTCTTTTACAGAAAAAGAGCTTAATTCCCTCGGGGTAATAATTCCCGAAGTTCAGCTTACGACCTGTCAAATAAAAGAAATAAGAAAAAATCTGAATTTGAGCCAAACTGTATTTGCCAAATTATTAAATGTAAGCCCTTCTTCAATACGGCAATGGGAGCAAGGAAAAAGGCAACCAACTGGTGCCACACAAGTCCTTCTTGATCTATTAAACAGGTCACCACATATTCTTGACTACAGGCTCTCTGTGTAGCAGGTATAACACGTTAAAACAATAATATAGCAAGTCTGTCGAGCTGAACTAAAAGGTTTAGGGAATTCTGAATGTTCCAGCCCAGACACAGGCTATCAGGTAGTGCGAAGGTTTCCGGTCAACGGCCTTTTGGTCAGCTCACATCAAACGGTAGGGTGCGCTACGGAGTCTGCGCTTACCTACCTGCGCACCATTGTTGTTGAACTATAATAAGCTTTGCGGCTACATCTGAAGATGCAGGTGTTAATTAATGTAGATCGGATATTGACAAAAAAGCAACGGAGAAAACAATGAAAATAACCATAGAATACTGCACAGCTTGAAACTATAAACCACGAGCCTCCAGTCTGGAGGACGAGTTGAAGCAGGCATTGGGTGCAGAGACTGAAGTGAAGCTGATTGCCAGTTCCGGTGGAGTATATGAAATTGTCGTTGACGGCAGTAACATCTTTTCCAAGAAAAAAGTCAACCGCTTCCCTGACGATGGGGAGATCCTGGGGTTGATCAGAGGGTAAATCAGGAGTGAAATCCAAAAAGGACAATCACGAGGACGGGTCAGCTCTGTTCTCGTGTACCGTCACATTGTCCATACATTGGGAAATACACTCATCGCAGTTGACCCTGGTTTTTCCCTTTTTACAAAAATCAACAAATCCCTGTAGCAGTTCACTGCCGCCTCTGGGACAGACATCGAGGAACCTGCTGAAGTTGACCATCTGTTCAATGATCGCTGTAGGAGCAGTATGTTCAAAGCTGCACGCTCCCTGTTCAGCAGTGGCATCGTCAACGGCCAGCACCTCGATGAAGAATTTTTTCAGGGCATTATGACGGCGGATAACCTCTTCGGCAATAATCTTGCCCTGGCGGGTCATGGTAATTGGTTCGTAGGGGGCATAGTTGATCAGTTCCCTTTTGGAAAGGGCGCGTAGAGCCTCGGTAACAGAGGCAGCACTCACCTTGAGACGTTTGGCAATGTCTTTGCCCCTGGCCTCCTTTTTTTCGCTGACTATATGGTAAATTGCCTCCATATAATCTTCAAGGCTTGCGCTGAGCTGATGGCTGTCTTTCATTATGCACATCCCTGGGCCGCTGTGGAACCGTGAGAACTGACTGGTTGATGGGCTAACTTGTTTGGATGGTGTTGAAGATACATGCTTTTCTGTTGATCGTCAAGAAGTGTCTTGAATGAATCCGTTATGAATCATGTTATTTTTTTGTTTTTAAAGAATAAAACAACTCTACTGATATAAAAAATGCTGCAAGAACTACGGGTAAATAACCTGGCTCTGATCGATTCCCTGGAACTGGATTTCAGCGGTGCCGGTGCCGGTCTAATCGTCTTGACCGGAGAGACAGGGGCAGGTAAGTCAATTATTCTCCAGGCGATCCATCTCCTCACCGGGGGGCGGGCCTCCCCCTCATGGGTGCGCAATGACAGTGAGCAGGCCGTCATAGAGGCGGTCTTTGATATCTCCTCGCATCCAGAACTGACAACTCTACTCCGCAAGCATGGCCTTGACAATGAAGAGGATTGCATTCTGCGCAGGATTGTTCGCCGTAAGGGACGCAGCTCACTTTTTATCAATGACCGGTCGGCAACCACCCGGCTGACAGGAGAGCTGTCTGAAAAACTCATCAATATTGCCAGTCAGCACGATCATCAACAACTGCTGCGATCCACACATCATATTGATTTTTTAGATAGTTATGGTGATCTTCTCGAAGATCGGAATCAGTACAGCCAGGTCTATCAGCAATGGCAGAAATTGAGACGAGAACTGCACGCCCTCCAGGGCAGGGAACAGGACAAGGAGCAGCGGCGTGACTTTCTCAGCTTCCAGCTTAAGGAAATTCGTGAAATAAACCCGCAGCCAGGAGAGGATGAGGCTCTGATCAAAGAACGGGATCTGCTCAAGTCCTCCACCACCCTGGCTGAGCTGGCCGGAAGAAGCCATCATCTCATCCGGAATAAGATAGTTGAGCATCTGTCTGAAATCAGAAAGGATATGGATCAGGCCGCAGCCCTTGATCCCAATGTGGTCGAGCTTGCAAAACGGATCAGATCCTCCTGTTTCGAGATTGAAGATCTTGAAGACGGGCTGCGTTCCTACCGGGAATCCATTCCCATGGATCAGGGCAGGGTGGACGCAATAGCGGAACGGCTGGCTCAGCTCAGGCAGCTACAGCGTAAATACGGCACAACCCTGGAAGAGGTGATTGAATTTGCTGACAAAACCTCTGAGGAACTGGCAGCCTTGGAAAATCTGGAAGGGCGAATCACAGCCCTGGCACAAGAGGTGCAGGAGAGGGAGGCAGGCTTGCGCCAGCAGGCGAACTCCCTTTCCAAGACCCGGCAACAGGTTGCTGTCCAGTTGAACAGAGCCATGGAGACGGAACTGTCCTCGCTTAGCTTTAATCAGGCCATGTTCCAGGTATCTATTACCAGGGACGGAGAGGGAGAAGGGGTCACCCTGTCAGCCACCGGTCAGGACAGGGTGGCCTTCCTCTTTTCCGCCAATCCGGGCGAACCACCCAAGCCACTGGCTGATGTGGTCTCGGGCGGCGAGCTGTCCCGCCTCATGCTGGCAATGAAATGCCTCCTTGCCCGACGGGACAAGGTTGATACCGTGATTTTTGATGAGATCGATGCCGGAATAAGCGGCGAGGCTGCCGAGGCCGTGGGTCGTAAAATCAATGAGCTTGCCAGTCATCACCAGGTTTTTTGTATCACCCATCTGCCCCAGATAGCTGCCCATGCCGAGGGACATTATTTGGTGGAAAAACTGGTTGACGATAACCGTACCCGTACCCGAATCCGCAGCTTGAAAAACGAGGAACGGGTAGGGGAACTTGCCAGAATGCTGGGTGGTGATAATCCCACGGAGCAGACCATGGCCTTTGCCAGGGAGTTGATTGAGCGTAACAGTGCATAGCTTAACCGATCAGGTTGTACAGAGCTGATATTTCTGAATAAAAAGTTGATAACCTAACTGATATGTTACCTAAAAAAAAGCAATCCTTCAGAGATACGATCTTTCTCGTAACTCGTGAGCAGTCATGCCCCCTCTATAATGTCGGCGACGAGTTGATTATAGAGTATGTCCACGCCTCTATTTCTGATTATAAGCCGGTCTGTATTCATCTGGTCAGGGAGATGACCGAAATAACCGGGCAGAAAGTCGGCAAGGGTATGATCACCACCGTTGTCAGTTCCCAGCAAAAGGCCAGATATGACTGCGGGGGTGGCTGCAGCGATGGCTTGATCAGCTTCGAATATAAAAAGGATAAAGCATTTGTAACCATGCAGATGAGACTGCTCTATGAGGCTGAAGAAAAACGTCAGCACCGCCATCTGGAGAAGTTTTACGGGCCGCTGCGAAGGCTTGATCTTTTTGAAAGCCTTGACGATGATTCCCTGGTCGATATGACTCTGCTGCTTGAGCTGAAGGCCATCCCCAACGATAAACTGGTGATCAAAAAGGATGAACCGGGACTCAACCTCTACGTTATCCTGTCGGGTAAGGTCGCAGTGATGGGGGACGATGGAGAAAGGATAGCCAAGCTGGGAAAGGGGCAGATATTTGGTGAGATGAGCCTTCTTTCAGGAGAACCGATCAGCCGCTCCATCCATACCATTGCGGACACAAAGGTCGCCATGATGAGCAGGAAAAATTTTCAGTATGTCATGAAGAAGTATCCGATTCTACAAATTTTTCTTCTCAGACTGCTGATCAAGCGGGCCGAGGCTCTGACCCTGCGCTCCGGTCAGATTACCTCTGGTATGAGCGGTGAACTGTCTGAGGTAAAAACCGTGGATCTGCTCCAGCTCATCAACTCAACCCAGAAGACTGGTATCCTGACCCTGACCATGGAGAGCGGACGAGGCTCTGTTTCTTTTAATGAAGGAGAGATCGTCAATGCCAGCTATCTTGATCTGGAGGTCAAGGAGGCACTGTTTACCCTGCTGGGAATAAACAGCGGTCATTTCAGCTATGACAAGGGACTCCCCAAAGAGTTTGCAGACGCACCCCCCATAGGTGGTTTTATGGGGCTTTTGATGGAGGGACTGCAGCGCATTGATGAGGTTGATGAGGAGGGTTGAAGAGATTTTCGCAACCAGATCATCCATGCTATAAACCTTTCACCTCCCTGAGTCAGGAAAAAACTCCCCATCAAAGCAGTCCGTTACCCGCCCCTCTCAGTAGATCAAACACCACCCGTGCAAAACCAGCCGCCTTATATCAGGGTCTGACAACAACTGCATCATCTGATTCCGATGAGCCTCGCTGTTGCCCAGCACTTGCGTCATCAATGGCCTTGGAAAAGTCACCGAGCATGGCCTGTTCCGGGGTGTTGTTCGCTATCTGCAGCAGTAACCGTTCACCGGGAAATTTATCCAACTTGTATTCAGATTAAAAGCGTACGTTCCTAATTGATCTCGGGTATGCTTTACACATGTCCGAGCTATTCACCTACCGCAAACGTACCATAACTACCAACGACATCAACTTT
>DAOVTM010000473.1 GCA_030633145.1 Desulfobulbaceae bacterium | reverse complement strand
ATAGGTGGCAACATTGACCGGATTGCTGCCCGAATAGCTGAGAAGGGAAAAGGCAAGCCCAGCACCGGTAAGCAGTCCCGCAAAGAGGCAGCCCCAGGTGAGGAAAAAAAACAGTTCTTTGCGGGTTTGGCCGGGTAAGGGTGTGTCGCCGTCGCTTTCTGCTGCTTCTATTTTTCTGGCGTTCAGCCAATGAAGGAGCAGGGTTGATACATTTGTCTCGTTCTTCTGTACCACCTGAGTCAGGCTGGTGTAAATAGTCCGATCCCTGCGGGCAAGGCTGTCCAGATCCATGCCCTCGTCTTGGGACAGGAAAAATTCCAGATCAATGATGTCTGCTATGGACCAGTGTTTGTTGCGCATCAACTGTTTATAGAATTTAGAATTGCTATCTGTGGAAAAATCCGTTGCCTCGAAGACAATAATACATTTTAATAGACTTTTCCAGTTTCATTTTAAGGATAAGAGCTACGCAGCATATTACAAAGAGTACAAAGAGGTCGTTCATTGACAGCACCCAACAGTCTGCCCCTCAAGCCGGTAACCATACATGATGTCCTGTTCCTTTGGGCCGAAAAAACACCTGAAAACCACTTTGTCCATGCCGGGGAAGAGACGTATTCTTTCCAGGATACACTCCAGGTATCAGAAAAATTGGCGGGTTTTTTAACAGCAAAGGGGATCTGCGCAGGTGCAACCATGGGGCTGCTGCTCCCCCGGAGGCCGGAGCTGGTCTTTTCATTCCTGGCCGCATCCATGTCCGGTTATCTGCCCACACCCCTGAATTATCTTGAGAACACCACTGTCATACGTCAGGTAACCTCTTCTTTGCAGCTGAAGGTATTTATTGTTGACCCAACCGTTGTTGATCAGGAAACCCTTTGTTTTCTTGAAGAGCGTGTTGTCCAAGATAACATACTGGTCATAGCCGTGGGTCGAGAGAAAGGGGGCAGGGGATTTATTTCCTGGGAGGAGAGTATTGAGCATGCCTTATCCGTTGATCTGCCTAAGATCAAAATGGATGATATTGCCTATTTCAACCTCACCACAGGAACCAGCGGATTTCCCAAGGCCGCAATATGCAGCCATGCCAACCTGTACTGGAATACCTGTTCTGCCGTTGAGACCTTTAACCTGGATGAAGAGGATGTCCATCTCTGTATGTTTGCCTCCTTTGCCCACCCCCATGAACTCTTCTGCAGAGCCTTATATACTGGCGGCTCCCTGGTTCTGCTCACCGACATCAGCCCCAGGGCGATCATCGGAACTATCAACAGGTACCAGGTGACCTGCATGATGGGATTGGCTGTCATGTATAAGATGATGGCTGAGTATGTCTTTAAAAAGAAAATCAAAGAAAAAAAAATATCCTGTCCCGGTTTACGCATTGCTGAGAGCGGCGGTATGTTCACCAGTCCTGAAATCCATGAATCCTTTACTGCTGCCTTTGCCATACCGATCCTGTCGGTATGGGGTAGTACTGAAACCAGCGGGGTCGCCATTGCCAATACCCCGGAAAATTATCGACGGGATGGCTCCATGGGCAGGGAATGTCTCCATTATCGGGTGCGTTTACTTGATGAGCAGGGCAGGGACGTGGAACAGGGTGAGGTGGGGGAACTTTTTTTTTCCGGGCCAGCCAATGTGTCCGGTTATAAAAAGTTCGGCTATAAAAAAAATGGGCTGCCCCCTGTTCTCTTGCCCGGATTTGACGGCTGGTATGCAAGCGGTGACCTGGCAATTCAGGATCAGGACGGTTTTTATTTTTTTATTGAGCGAAAATCCGGTATGATCAAGGTTGCGGGACTCAAGGTCTATCCGCTCCAGGTGGAACTTGTCCTGCAGGAACATGCACAGGTCAGCGAAGTCGCAGTCATCGGTGTGAGCGAAGGACGACGGGGAGCTGTACCAAAGGCATTTGTGGTAGCTGGAGAGGGGGAGAGGATTGATTTGGAAGAACTCAAGGATTTCGCCCGCAGGAAGCTGGCTCGTTATATGGTTCCCAGGCAGTGGCAGTTGGTCGATTCGCTGCCAAAGATCGGTAGCGGTAAGATTAATAAAAAAGTGCTGGGGCGGGAGTGATAATCCAAAATATAAAATTGAATCAATAGCATGGAGAGAGTTATTATGGAAACGGTACATCATTGTAAACCAAGTGAATTGATGCGTGAAATTGAACAGATTCCACCACAATACCTTCCTCAATTATTTCAAATTGTGCATAGCTACAGAGAATCAATAACTAAAAAGGAATCACTTGTTGACTTTGAGCAGAGTTGGCTGCAAGCTGTTTCAGGTGATACAACGCCTGTTTCAGAACTATGGGAGGACATAGATGCCGCATAATGTGCGTGTCTCATTTACCCATGGGTTTAAGAAAAATTTAAAAAGTCTTGCAAAGAAATATCGCAAAATAAAAACAGATTTGACTCCTTATATCAATTAGCTGAAAGCAGGTGAATTGCCTGGAAAGCAAATTACAGGTATTGAGCAGCAAGTGTTCAAAGTTAGAATTCCAAACCAATCAGATAGAAAGGGTAAACGAGGTGGTTTTAGATTAATTTACTATTAGCAAAGT
>DAOVTM010000172.1 GCA_030633145.1 Desulfobulbaceae bacterium | reverse complement strand
CAATGACCAGATTTCTCTGCTCGTCAAATCGACTGGAGAGGTAAATGTCGCCTTTTTTCTGCTCTTCCATTGCGTGGTGGGCATTATTGGTCAGGTTGACAAATACCTGGCGCAGTTTTTCCGCATCACCAACCACTGTGGGCAGGTCGTCCGTCAGCTCAAGATGCACCTTGACCTGGCTTAGATTCAGGTGGTGTTCCGTTACCGAGATCACATCACTGAGTACTTCGTTGATGTTGATGTCTTCCTGGGCACTGCCCGACTGGCGGGAGAACTTGAGGAGATCCGCGACAATCTTGCGACTGGCCTGGGTCTGGCGTTCAATTACCTGCAGACTCTCGAATGCTTCCGAGTCTTCCTCAAAATCATCCATCATCAACTGGGAATAGCCCAGGATAATCCCCAGAGGGGTATTTATTTCATGGGCAACACCGGCTGCCATCTGACCCACTGATGCCATCTTTTCACTGGAAATTAACTGCTCCATCATGGTTTTGACCTTGGTCAGATCCTTGGCTATGGCCTCACAACCGATCATGTTGCCGTCATCGTCGTACAGGGCAGAAGCAGACAGGAGGACATTGAGGATGGTGCCATCTTTTTTACAAAACTCAAGTTCCAGATCCTTGATATATCCATCCTGCTCCATCAGCTTATAATAAGCGGTAATTTCCTCTTCATTTTTGAGCATTGTTGTCAGGTTGAAAAGAGGTGTTTCCTCTTTGCAATAGCCAAGCATTTCAAGACCTGATTCGTTGATGTCCATCAGGTTGTTTTTGGTATCGCAGAAAAACACCATATCCTTGGATGCGGCATAGAGATGACGAAATTTTTTCTCAGACTTGGAAAGTTCTGCTGTCCGTTTTTCAACCTTTTCCTCAAGGTTGATGTTCATCTCTTCTAAATGAAAGGTCAGATCCTTCATCTCCACAGCGGCATTATTGAGCCGTAAGTTTGCTCTTTTGAGTTTTTTTGATTCATGTTCAATGGAATTATACGCCTGGACACCCTTATGATAAAAGATAGTGACCGCCGAGGCTGAAATCAGGAACATGGTGTTAAAACCACCGGAATAAGGGGAAATGGCGTGCCAGATGTCTCCGTTATTAGAGATAAGGAGAAATTGTTTTATGAGATGACCTGCGGCACGGGATATAGAGAATGCCGCAAAGGACATACAGATATAGAAAAGAAAACCCCAGAGGAAATTATCCGGTTGTTTTCGGGTGAGCAGCAAGGCATAGCGCATGGCCAGAAAGGCAAAGATGATATTTGCCACAGAGCCGGCCATATCAATGGCAACGCATGGAAGGAGGGGCAGACCTGTCATTTCTCCACCTCCTGATTATGCTGTTTATACAATGATCGCATACCGATGAAGAGAAAAAACAAGGCAGGCACTATTATAAGATGATCAAAGCGGGTCAGGTAAAAGACTGTTTTATGCAGATCCATAGGTCCTATCAGGGTCTTATTGAGATAGCCTGTTTCTGAAAAAATATGTTCTGCTGCCAGGGTTGCTGAAACAGCGTGACCGGTAAAGGCAAAGGCGTTCCAGGTAAGCATCAGGACGCAGAAGATTTGCAAATAACCCCAGCCCCTGCCATGAAAAGAACTGCGCCGGATATCCCAGAACCAGTAGGCAGTGGCCAGGACGGCAAAAATATGAGCCATCTGATGGACATAGAGTCCTTCCGGTGCTCCATGGGATTGGAGAGCCCAGGCATTAGCTGGAACAATGGACAGAACACAACCAGTGAGCAGGAGGGTGAGTGTTTTTTTATTTCTGTTTATTTTCATCATGTTATCCTTGTGTGCAACATAAAGGGTGCATGTAGCGAAAAAACATAGAATATCGAATTATCCTGTTGCAGCGGACTCTATCGGGCCTGTAATTCGTCAGCATGATACCGCTTTTGGTTGCAAACATGAAAAAACGTGAACTATGTCCATATTTAAGCATAAAGCATTCCGTTTCTTGTTTTTATAAGGTTAATTTGAAAAAAAATAGTTTATTTACGGTGTTATGCGCTTAGAGCTTTGGCGTGAAAAGACGATAAAGGCTGCGATTGAGCTATTTTGAGTGCGTGTGTGCAGTAAAAAGGATGCATCTGAGGCAGGAAGTTTGCACTTGTTCACTGAATACTTTGTATCAGAAATCAACAGGCAATAGCAAGCCCGACAGGATAAAAAAGTCAGTTTGGGATTAATTCTATTGTTGAAAAAAGATTCCTTGAGTAGATGCATGTATAATGATAAACTAATTCATTAAATAAGATCAGGCTTAAGCTCAATACCCGTGGTATAAATAACCATGGGTAGTTAACAGCTAATAGCGAATAGCTAAATTTGCCGAAGGGCATTATGTTTTAACAGGAGATACAAATGGCACTTTATGAATGGAAGGATGAGTACAGTGTTGGGGTGACCCGTTTTGACAACCACCACAAAAAACTTTTTGATATTGTCAACAGGCTGCACGAGATGATGAAGGAAGGCAAGGGGGCTGATGTGATAGAAAAGGTACTCCGGGAACTGGTCGATTATACCCGCTATCATCTTACTGAAGAGGAAAAGACCATGGAACGGATCGGGTACTCGGATATCACGAATCATAAACGGGCTCATAAGATCTTCACAGACCAGTTGAATGAGGCCATGGTCGAGGTTGATAAAGGGCGTGCCATCTTTGTGGTTATTAAACTCTCCAGTACGATTATTGACTGGCTGATTAATCATATTTTTGTGATTGACAAAAAATATCTCTCTGAAATGACCGCCGGTGGAGTACAATAAACTGAAGCTGTCTTCAACTGGGTGTTATTTTTTTGTATGAAAAAAAATCCCTTTTTTAAGCAACTCCGCTTCCAGCTGCTGGTATCTGCACTGCTGCTCGTCACCCTGATCAGCGGCACCAGTATCCTTATCAGTTACAGGGTAGCTGAGGAGAGAATTCATAAAAGCATGAAGGGTGAATTCCTTCATGCTCAGGTCATTGCGGAGACTATTGTTGCTTTTTATTCCAGTAAAAGCCCTGGTGCTGTCCTGGATGGCAGCGATATAACTGTTTCTTTTCTACGGGATCTGCCCATTCATCCCCACCTGGATGTAAGCCTGGTAAGAGACAGCCGACTCGTGTTGACAACCATCGATGATGGTGCAGAATCCATGAGCCGGGAATTGACTATACCCGACAATCTGCGACTGGGAGAGGTTGTTCATGCCCCTTTGCTCGGCAGGATGAAGTTTCTATGGCTTGCTCATGTAACAGGTCTGGATGAAGCAACTTTTTTCCTCTTCTCCCATCCTCAAAAACCAGTACTGGCAATCAGGAAAGAGCTGATGCGTCATTTTGCCATTCTTTTCCTGGTCGGATTAGTAACGACAGCAGTACTTCTTTATTTTGTAACCGGTTCCATCCTCAAGCCGATCAGGAGTTTGCAGAAACTTGCCCTCCAGACCAGTGAAGGGGAGCTGGGGAAACGAATCAGTCTGCAACAGGGAATGGGTGAATTTCTCCCTCTGATAGAACAGTTCAACAATATGCTGGATCGGATTGAGAAACATGATACAGAGCTCTTGCAACGGGTAGAGAGCAGTACCCGTGAACTCCGTGCGCAAAATTCATTCATTGACAGCCTGCTCTCCTCCTCCCGGGTAATGGCCATTGTGGCAACGGATCATGATCTGAATATCACCTATTTCAACCCCCTGGCTGAGGAGATGTTTGGCTACTCAACAGAGGATGTTGTTGGTAAAAACATTGTAGAATTTTACCATATTGATGGTGATAGGGTTGATGAGGTACGAGTGCGTCGGATAATGAATTCTGTTGGCAATGGTACCAACCATACCTTCAACTTTGATGTGAACAGACAGGGTGAGAGCCATATCATTGAAGCTACCCTGTCACCGATTCAGGGAAGTGATAAGCTGGCAGGCAATCAGCAGGGAGGCTATTTGTTCATGGCTCGGGATATTACCAGAGCCAGGCAGTTGGAAAAACGTCTTCATTTTGCCCTGTCTGAGATGCAGGCAGTGGTGGATAATACCATCCTGGGGCTGCTCATGGTTCGTGATGACAAGATACTGCTGATTAACAAGACCTTTGAGGAGATGTTTGGCTACGCTTCCGGTATATTGGATGGGAGGAAATGGTCGGATCTTCGGGTTGAAATATTTCATGGAGAGGAGTCAGAAAGCCTGGACGGCAGCGGTTCGATGCATTCCATGGTGGGGCATAAGCAGCAGGCTTTCTGGTGCAAGGTTCAACATACCAGTGTTGAACAAGACGCACAGGGCAAGGCGGTTCTCTATCTCTTTGAAGACGTGAGTCAGCAAAAGGAAATCCTTGAACAGGTGCAGCGGCTCAGCCAGGTCGTTGAGCAGAACTCTAACTCTGTGGTTATCACCGACATCAACGGTACTATTGAGTATGTCAACAAGACCTTTGTTGAGACAACGGGCTACAGTGTGGAAGAGGCTGTGGGTAACACACCTGGAATACTCCGTTCGGGTGAAACTCCAGAGATTGTTTACCAGGAGATGTGGGCAGCACTTGAACAGGGAAGGGGATGGACCGGGGAGTTTGTCAACCGGAAGAAAAATGGTGATCTGTACGAGGAAAACGTGATCATAACCCCTCTGCGTGACAGCCAGGGCAAGATTACCCATTTTATTGCAACCAAGGAAAATATTACTGAGTTGAAGAAGGCTCGTCGTCTGGCAGATATAGCCAACCGGGCCAAGAGTGAGTTCCTCGCCAATATGAGCCATGAACTGCGCACTCCCATGAACGCCATTATCGGGATGACAGATCTGCTCCTGGAAGCAGAGTTGCCTCCTGATCAGCAGAAACATCTTAACACCGTAAACAGCTCTGCAACGATCCTGCTCTCCATCATCAATGATATTCTGGATTATTCCAAGATTGAGGCAAATAAACTTGAGATCGAACAATACCCTTTCAGCCCCTCTACTCTTGTTGGTGATGTTGAGGCAACCCTGTCCATCCTTGCCCAACAAAAGGGTATAGCTCTGAGCAGTGAAATTAACAGTGACGCAGACAGTAGCTGTTACCCCTTGGGAGATGCGCTGCGCATCAGGCAGGTGCTGCTGAACCTGGTGAGCAATGCGATTAAGTTTACCCCTGCAGGTTTGGTCAGTATGGAGCTGGATATCGTTTTGCCGGATCCTGACCATTCCCGCCTTACATTCAGGGTGCGAGACAGCGGCATTGGTATGAGTGAAGAACAGCAGGAGAAGATATTTGACAACTTCACCCAGGCAGACAGCTCAACCACCAGGAAATTTGGCGGAACTGGCCTGGGGTTGTCCATCAGCAGCCGTCTTGTCAGCTTGATGGGAAGTGAAATTACCGTGGAAAGTACCCTGGGCAGTGGGAGTATTTTTTCCTTTGCCCTGGTTTTGCAGAGAAACCAGGAGCCGCCCGAGACGGAAGCCAGGGAGGAAATTACCGTACAAGCCCAATCGGAGCAGCATATTCTTCTGGTTGAGGATAATGGTGCTAACCAGCAGCTGGCAACTATCCTGTTGGAGAGGAGTGGTCACAGGGTTACGGTTGCTGATAACGGGCTTGAGGCATTGAATAAACTTTGCGCACGCAGCTATGACCTTATTCTTATGGATGTTCAGATGCCGGTTATTGACGGTTTGACCACCACCGGCTATATCCGGGCCTTTGAACAGGGGAAAGAGGATGCACTTGAATTTCCCGCAGAGGTGGTTGCGATTCAAAAGAAACTGAAGAAACGTTTAGCCGGACAACACAGCTATATCGTGGCGGTAACGGCAAATGCCATGCAGGAGGATAGGCAGCTCTGCCTTGCGGCGGGTATGGATGCTTACCTGAGCAAGCCATATAAAAAAACAGCCCTTTTGCAAGCATTGCACAACGCTGCGAAAAAAATTAAAATATTCGATGATACACTTACAGATCAGTTTCAAGCAGACGAGGGTAAAATGGGGAGAAATATGATGGCCACGGTGTCAATAGAGAATGTCCGCAAACACCTGGAGGAGAGTTTTGGTCTTGAGGGAGGGGAAATAGACGAGGTACTCAGTGCCTACTGGGATTCCCTGCGGGACAACCTGACTGATCTGCAACAGGCCATGGAAACCGGCAACGGTGTCAAAGCAGGTCGTTGCGCACACAGCGTCAAGGGAGCACTGCTCAACCTCGGGATGACAGAGCTTGCGGACTGGGCTCATATTTTGGAAAAGGAACTCCCCGGCGCAATAGAGGATACCCATACTGCCATGGCAGCTGAACTGAACTCCACCCTGACAGAGCTGATAGAGGGATGACGCATTCCAGTTGCGGATCCGTAACAAAGATGAAAAATAGAAAAAATATGGCAAATAAAAAGAATATTTTTCTCTATATTGTCATGGCTGCCAGCCTGGTCACCGTTGTCTGCGTCGGCCTGCTGGTTGCGGACAGCCAACAGAAGCATTTGACCAGGGATCTGGAGATTTATCGTAATTTCCTTGCCCTGGAAGCAGATAGAATAAGCCAGTCATTTAATCAGCTCAGTAGTGTTTCTGCCCTGCTTGTTAAAAATCCTGTTCTCATTAATACCCTTGACAAACACCGTAAAAAACAAACACCAACTAATATCTCCACCCTTATGGTGGATAAAAATCTTGAAGCTGTTGCCGCCATTGACAATGTTGCCGCTGTCTCCTTGACAGATGTGCGGGGACAGTGTCTCTATTCGACGGTATCGTCTTTATTAGACCTGGATTTTTCTGCAAGAAACTGTTTTCAGGAGGCAATCAGCAAGGGAACCGGGCTGTATGCGTTTCTGGGAAGTACAGCGGCAGAGTCTGGAATATGCTATGCGCGGAGAATTAGCAATGGTCTTGAACCCATTGGCACGGTAGTGTTCAAGATTCATCCCGGGTTTTTTCAGTTGCACTCGGTGGTGGAGGTTTTTACCACTGAAAAGCCCTCATCCTCTGATATTCATCTTGGCTTATTCACTGAAAACGGTATGCTGTTTAATCCCAGGGATAATTCTTTGCTCTCCCTGGAAGTGCTTTCTTCGACTCGGCAGGATGTGTTGCAGGGAAATGAGAAATCCCCCTTGCGTCATGTTCAGTCACTCAATTTTCCTCCCGGCACTATTGCTACACTGACCAGGGACAGTTTTCTTGCTGAAAAGGATAACCGGAACACGGAATTTTATCTCTTTCATCAACCTTTGCTTGATGATAAACTATCCCTTGTCCATCTGATTCGCTCTAAATGGTTCTGCGACAACTACCACCCCGCATCAGCAGGTTATACAAGTTATCTTGTCATGTTGAGCGTGATGCTCTGTGTATTGCTCGTCCTTTTCTTTCTCTTGATCAGGCGGCATCAGGAAAGTTTGCGGGCCGCGAAAACACTGGAAATGGAAACCAGGCAGCGAATCACGGACAATGAACAATATGAAACCATTATTAACCAGAACCCCCAGGGATTCTGGTTATATGAGCCTGAGAGCGGTGAGATTCTCGAGGTCAACCAATCACTCTGTCACCTGCTGGGGTGTTCCAAGGGTGAAATTGCAGGACACAGCAAGGATGAGTTTCTCTCACAATGTTCCTGTGACCCGCTGACGGATGGTTGTGACAGTATATTGTTGGATACAGGTATTGAAGGAAAACTGCGACATAATAACGGGTATCTGCTCGATGTGCTGGTGCATTCATCCTGTTTGATTTCACATGTTGACAGGGGAAAGGTATGTTTTGCATTTTTTACCGATATATCTGAACAGAAAAAAATACAGAAAGAATTGTTCCTCTATTCAAAGGTTGTGGAGCAGAGTACAAGCGGTATTCTCATTACAGACAATGATGGTTCTATTATCCATGCTAACCCGTTTTTCAGTAGAATTACAGGATACAGCAGTGAGGAAGTCCTGGGTAGAAAGCCCTGCATCCTCAAGTCCGGGCAGACAACGGCTGATGTTCACAACGAAATATGGCATACCATTACCGGTGGCGGCACCTGGAAGGGTATTCTTATCAACAGCAGAAAAGACGGTACTGTGTATCATGAAGGCAATACTATTTGTCCGCTTTATGACAACAGTGGACATATAAGTCATTTTCTGGCTATTAAAAATGATGTCACTGACCGGCTTGCAATGGCAAAGGAAGTGGAGCAGCAGATGCAGCTGGCCAGGAAAAAGGCTGAACAGGCCAATCAGGCAAAGAGTGATTTTCTTGCCAACATGAGTCATGAGATTCGTACTCCCATGAATTCCATTATCGGTATGAGCCGTCTGGCTCTGGATACCCGTCTT
>DAOVTM010000448.1 GCA_030633145.1 Desulfobulbaceae bacterium | reverse complement strand
GAGCAATTCTCATGTAACCACATCAGCAAGCAGCATATTAATTTCATTCGTCGAATAATCGCAACGCCGCAGCTGTTCAGTATAGCTTGCCAGTAACTTTTTCTGGTGAATTTTTCCCTTCTCACCTTGGTGTAATTTATATAATAGCCCAAATAACTGATCATTACCTGGGTCATATTGGCGAACCTGTTCCAGAATCCTTTTGGCTTCGTCCGGGCGATCACGAGTTATCAAACCCTCTGACCACTGTATTGCCATAGCAACAAGCTGCGCCATAAGTTCATTGTCATACCTGTCCGCCTGGTCAACTCCAAATAAATCAGCGACAAAATTTCCCTGCCACAGTTTCAGTGCCGGGAACCAGTTCAGGCCGGCCATCCACCAGTTACCTTTAGCTGCATGCACTCCTCCCAGTGTATACAATTTGTCAAATTCCCAAATGTCAACCAGACAATTATTTAACGATAAAATTCCCTTGCGAAGAACAAGATACTGTGTGCTGATCCTGGCACCGAGCAAAGTTTTTAATGTCGTTCTCAGGCGATTCATAAGGGCATCGAATCGAGTCTGCGCCTTTTCTGGCTCCAGATCCGGCCATAATAGTTCCAGCAATTTTTCTTTACTAACCCTTCCGTCCCTGCTGGTAACGAGCGCTCCAAGCAACTGACGCTGTATCGGAGTAAAATCATCAATCAATGCAACCTGTTTGTCACCCATGTGCATGGCAAAAAGGCCAAGGGTTGTTATGCGTAAAAGTGGAATCACGCTACCGTCATCAATGATGGCTACCTGAAAACACGATCTTGCCAGTTCTCTTGCCAAATCTCTTTGAACGTCCAGCTCTACAGCCTTACGCAACACATCAAGAAACATCGACGATGTGAAACCACGAACGTATTTGTAGCCCTGCTGGTGCATGACAACGAGTCCATGGTCAATATGCTCTTTCATCATAGCAGAATCTTCGGAAAAAATAGCGATCAGGGCAAGGTGCATCCGGGAATGGGCGATAAACAACGAAGATTTAAATTGTGTGCCGCCTTCAAGCACACGGGTAAGCAGGGTACGGGCTTTTTCAAGTTCTCCGCCAATAGTCCAGGCACCTCCGACAAGGAGCATGGCTTTCATGCGCATCATCGGTACCGTACATTTTTCCAGCAGTTGCAGAGCCGTGTCTGCGTACTCACTGCCAGTCTGTTTATAGAATCCCTGATGGGCCAGAATGAGAGCCTTGGTTCCCAGCATTTCCATGCGCAGATGATTCACCGAGGCAAAGTGGCCGCTGTCGAGATGATCATTTACCAGCGTCTCCGCAAGCAGTAAATCACCCTGCGTCATTGCAAGGTCGATCTCGTACATAGACAAAAAAGAATAAATAATAGTTTTCTTGAGGAATCCTTCGTCAACATTTTCTTGAAGTTCCTGGTTGAGTAACCTGTAATTTTCTGCGTCACCATTAATATGCAGAGCCTGAAGCTGGAGGTAATATCCAAGTACCCTGCTGTACATGGATATATTCTCACCCTTCATAAGCCCGTGAAGCCATTCGGCAATAGTAACAAAATTGGCAAAAAGACCGGCGTACAGAAAGCTGAAGCCCAAGGCGACCCGAGCCTCTAACAGGAGTCCCAGGTTCTTCTTTTCCTGGGCGGCCAGCTCGGAAATGCGGCAAAAACGCATTGCAGTTTCAATATCATTGCGGAAATAGAGATGCGCCCAGCCCAGGTTCCTGGCAATATCGATCCGGCAGAAAACAGGGAGATCATCTCCGGTTTTCTGAAAGAGACGATCTCCATCTTCCAGGTACGTCACTCCCTTGTCTATATCAGGCAGGTGTGCGAAATAAATCAATATGATTTGACAGGTAACCAGCAATTCACCGTGGTCATGTCCCTGTTCACGAAAGAGTTGTTTGGATCTCCGGTAAAGAGCCAAACCCCTTTCCGGTTCCATTACATGAATCACCAGCCCCAGGAACAGGGAAAACCAGGGTGAACTGTTAATCTGCTCAGGTGGCACGTCAGCAAGTAGCGATGCCAGGGTCACCTGACGGTGACGGACAAAAATTTCCATGCCGTATTGTTCAAAAATAGCTTCCAGGCCACTCCAGTCTTCAGCCCTAAGCAGGTACCGCATTCCCTTGTCCCTAAGGTTATGCTCAAAGCAGTAGTTGGCCGCAGTTTTGAGTATGGTGTGTTTTTCCTGTTTGGACAGGGCTTGTTCCGCCTCTGTTCGTAAAAACTCACCAAAGAGATGGTGAAACCCGTAAACCTCTCCCTCCTGATCAAGGCTGCGAATAAAACCGCTGGTTTCCATTAGTCTGACCAGGTCTGCGTGAATGTTTTCCTCTCCGGTAACCGCACGTCCAAGGGATACGGGAATCTCGTCAAGCAGGGAAAGTTTAAAGAGTTTGAGCCGCAGATCGTCATCAAACAGAGAGAGCAACTCACGCTGAAAATACTCCCCGAAAACATTGACCCTGTTTTTCCAGCGTTCTCCATGCGGATAATGGCCTGAACGGATCATGTGTGAGGCAAGAACAAGCCCCATGACCCATCCATTTGTTTGTGAAAGCAGATTAGCGGCATACTCATCGTCTGGAGATGAATCGAGCAGACGTGTCAGCAGTTCTTTTGTTTCAGCCTGTGAAAACGCCAGAATGGTGTTGTCCATTTGTAGTGTACCGGCACTGAACAGGATTTTCTGGGACAGAAAGGTTACCGGCTGCCGGGACAGCAGCATAAAGGAAAGATCATTGGATCCTGCCTCAATCAGGTGGGCAAGGATCTGTAATGTATGGCAGCCTTTTGGCAATAAATGCAGGTCATCAAAGATTATGGTGAACCCCGGCATCTC
Organism: Desulfobulbaceae bacterium; assembly: GCA_030633145.1. GTDB lineage: Bacteria > Desulfobacterota > Desulfobulbia > Desulfobulbales > Desulfobulbaceae > DAOVTM01. The sequence continues at coordinate 288 of DAOVTM010000448.1, read as the reverse complement.
TTGTCGACCGAGATCAACAAGCAGCAAACCTGTCAACCGGCGCAGGTCAGCCATGGTTGCGGCATCGTTACCGAGCATTGCCTCAATTCCCGGAGAAGAAAAACCGGCGACATCCCGCAGCCCTTCAACGAGAGCGGAAAAAAAGAACAGGGGATCATTGTCTTCTGCTCCAATCTGATACCAGAGGAACGGAGTATCAAGATGTTGTAAAATCTGTTGCGCTGTCGTGGTCTTTCCCTGACCTGCCCGCCCGGTGATGATGGTACACCGATAAGGCTCTTTGGCGGG
>DAOVTM010000171.1 GCA_030633145.1 Desulfobulbaceae bacterium | reverse complement strand
GCTATCACCTGTCCAGCCACTCCGCCACCCGCAAAACTTCGGCCCTGTTGACGCTGTTGGCCTTGCTGTTGCTGACCCTGTTGGCCCTGCTGACCCTGTTGACCCTGCTGGCTCGGTTGGCCTTGCTGACCCTGCTGGCTCGGTTGGCCCTGCTGGCCCGGTTGACGCTGCTGGCTCGGTTGGCCCTGCTGACCTGGTTGGCCCTGCTGACTTGGTTGGCCCTGCTGACTCGGTTGGCTCTGCTGGCCCTGAGAAGGAACGGCAAAAAGGGTAATGCATACCGTGAGCCAGAAGCTGGCAGCACAGATGCGGACAGGGGGTACCTTGCGATTGATCATGTTTTCTCCTATCAGTTTGTGTTTTATTCTTTGACTGATGCTGTTCTGTACCATGGCATCAATAACTATAATATTCTTCAAAATGCAAAAAAGTTACTCAAGCAGCCCGCCAATCAGGGTCTCAAGCTGGGTAATCTTAAAGGGTTTGGATATTACCCCTTTAAATCCGTAAGTACGAAAGTCGGCCATGACAGGATCATTGGAATACCCACTGGAAACAATGGCTACGGCATCGGGAAACTCTGCCAGCAGCAACCCAATGGTCTCCCGGCCGCCCATGCCGCCGGGGATGGTGAGATCCATGATAACGATATCCACAGGCTCTCCCAGTTCCGCCTGTTTGCGGTAACAGGCCAGAGCCTCGGCACCGTCTCGCACCTCCATGGGTTCATGACCCATAATCCTGAGCATTTTGGCAGCTACCGCACGCACCATCGGCTCGTCATCCATGAGCATGATTCGGCCTCGGCGACTGGTCGATCTAACAGGTGTCTTGTCTTCTATCTCTACCTTCTCCACAATCTTATCGCGCTCCGCAGGCAGATAAAAGCTGAAGCAGCTACCTTGTCCCCTGGTTGAAGATACTCTTATGCCGCCGCCGTGCTTGGTAATAATAGAGTGGCAGATCGCCAGTCCAAGGCCGGAACCCGTTGCCTTGGTGGAAAAGTAAGGATCAAAGATATTGTCAATAATGTCCTCAGCAATGCCTGAGCCGGAATCCTGGATGGAAATCTGGACGTAATCACCCGCTTTCAGTTCAGGGAGTTCTTCCTTGCGCAGGGTACTCATATTGTCAGCAGAAATTATAACCCTGCCGCCTGCCGGCATGGCCTGAATACCGTTAATGAGTAGATTTTGGACCACCTGGTTGATCTGACCGCTGTCCACCACCACCGGCCACAACTGATCCGCTATTGCAAAGGTACTGGCGACATTACTGCCCCGGAGGATAAATCCGGCAGTATCCCGGAGCAGAGCCGCTAAATCAACGGTCTCAATGACCGGATCTCCGCCTCTGGAAAAGGTGAGCAGCTGCTGGGTCAGTTCCCTGGCCTGGAGCGATGCCTTTTCCGCATCAATCAGCAGGGGGTAAGCCTGGTGTTCAGGTTGAATAAGTTGGTTGGCAAGACTGATATTTCCAAGAATGGCGGTCAGGATATTGTTGAAATCATGGGCAATTCCTCCGGCCAGGATACCCACGGACTCCAATTTTTTGACTTTGTGCAGCTCTCGTTCCATTTTTTCCTGTTCTTCAATATCACGGAATACCAGAACCGCACCGATTGCCTTTTTTTCCTGATCCCTGATGACGGAATTGCTGGCATCGATTCTTTTTTCCGTTCCATCCCGGGCAATAAGAATTAGTTTTCTGCGCAGGGGACGGTTGCTCTCGTTTGTGTGGAGTACCTGGCTGTCGATTTCTCGGATATCCTTGAGAACAAAGACCTCATTATGCTGCCTGCCTGCGGCTTCCTGCTGGCTCCAGCCACATAACTTTTCGGCAATCCGGTTGAGCAGGGCTACCCGACCATGGGTGTCAGTGGTGATAACCCCGTCACCAATAGAGTAGAGCGTAACTGCCAGTCGTTCCTTTTCCGCCTCCAAATTACGGCTGGAGTGAATCAGTTCTTGTTCAGCCTCAATACGATTCTCAACCTCTAGCTGCAGCGACTCATTACTCAACCGCAGTTCACGGGTTCTCTCGTCAACAAGTTCGGCCAGATGAATGCGGTGTTCCTGTAATTCATGTTCCCTCGCCCCCAGGGTATCCAGCATGGTATTGATATCAATGCCCAGTTGGGTAATTTCATCTTGACGGCTTCCATTTGGCTGAAAACGGGCTGCCATATCGCCCTTTCTCACTGAGCGGGCTACCTTGATAAGGGAGTGAACCGGGTTGACAATACGGCTGGCCAGCAGCACGAGGATCAAAATCACCCCGAACATGCCGATAGCAATGGAGATTACCAGGGAGAGGCGCAAGTGACTACGTAGCTGCTGCAAACGTTCATTTTCCTGCTCCACTTTACGATCGGCCAGTTCGGTTCCCTGCGCAAAGAAAGCAGCAAGCTGAAAGCTGAGGTCATCAATACTGTTGTTGAGTTTTTTATTTTTATTTTTCAGGGCAAAATCCCTTGCCAGTTTTTCCATATAATTGCTGCAATAGGCATTAATCTGCGAATTAGAGCTACTGTTCACTACCAGTTTACGTTGCAGGGAGTTGAGTACCACGGTCAAGGCCTGCAAGGCAGCTTCACGATGGGTTGCCAGGTATTGTTCCTGAAAACGAGCAAGGTTGAAGAGGGGACGGAGCAGTGCAATGTCATTGCGTCGAAACAGGTTTGAGCTGATGGCCTGGTAGATTGAACGGAGTTGGGTGTGGACAAACTGCTCTTCGGTACGGAGCTGAATCAGGCTGTTAAAGCTGTTCTCGTAGTTGTGGAGCAGTATCGGGATGTCATGGAGTATGGCTGTTATTTCAGCATATTTTGGTTGTACGAATAACTGCTCAATTCCCTCATATTCCCTGGCGAGCAGAGAACCGAATTCTTTTTGTGCCTTGGGACTGCTGCTGTGGCTCAAGATAGTTTTTCCAAGAAACCTGATGCGGATAAAATCGGAACTCAAGCTCTCAACCTGATGCCGGATTTCCATGGCAGCGGAACGGTGCTGCATGCTCTTGCTTTCAAGCTGGAGAAAATAAGCCAACAGCACATAACCGGCAAAGAAAAAGAAGACGAGCAAGCCGCCGATAATGCTGAATTTGTGGGAAAGTTTGTGCATCTTGATCCCAGCTTATTGCTTGCTGGAGTGGATAAGTTTCAGTCCAATCAGCGTTTCAGCAGGCAGGGATTCGCCCCGCATCAACCTGGCAGCCTCACGTCCCCCGATCCAGCCTATTTTTTCGGGTTGCTGGGCAACGGTGGCGGACAACCTGCCTTCCTTTACCGCCTCTATTGCCTCGGGCAAGGCATCAAAGCCAATGGTAATCACCGGTTTTGCATACCCTGTTTCCGCCAGTACATCGAGAACTCCGAGAATCATGTTGTCATTATGGGCAAAAACAGCATCAAAGGGTATGTTGTCACTGAGTAGCTGTTGCATGTTGTCACGAGCCGTCTTACGGTCAAAGTTGGCAATGATTCGTTTGCTGATCTCTACATCCTTGTGGGCAGCAATGGCCTGATTAAAGCCTTTGCCTCGATCATGGGCTGCTGAAGTACCTGGGATTCCCTCGAATTCAATGATTTTTCCCCTGTTGGCAAGATACCCGGCCATGGCTTTGGCTGCCATGATGCCACCCGCGACATTATCCGAGGCAATATGGGTGGTCACGATGCCGCCGCTACTCTTGCGGTCAACGGTGATCACCGGTACTGCCTTGGAGTTTGCCATTTCAATACCTGGCACTATGGAATCGGAGTTGGCCGGATTGAGCAGCAGCACCGCTGTCTTGTCAGTAAGGGCGGCTATCAGGTCGTTGAGTTGGCGGGCATCGTCGTCAGCGGCATCATAGACCTGAAGTTCAAAACCGAAAAGTTCTGCCGCATCCCGGCTTCCCTGGACGAGCAGGGTGAAAAATGGGTTTTTCAGGTTGGAAATAAGCAGCACGACCTTGCGTCCAAAGGTGTCATGGGTGATGAGATCCAGAGGGGTGGCGTGTTTCAGTGCCACCTCCTTCCCCTGCATGGCCTCCCTGGCAAGCTGCACCCCGTATCTGCCCATCAGTTCAGGATGCTGTTCTACAGTGGCATGGATCTGGCCGGAACGTATATTGTTACGGACTTCCTCGATATTGTCATAAGCTCCGATGAGTACCTTACCGTTCAGACCGGCTGTCTCCAATGCCTGCAAGGCTCCCAGGGCCATGGAGTCATTGGCGCAAAAAATCGCATCAATATCGGGATGTTCCGCCAACAGTCTGCTGGTCAGGGAAAATGCCTCGTCCGAATGCCAGTTCGCACTCTCTGAGGCAACAATTTTAATTGCACTGTCTTTGGTGATGGTTTCGACAAAACCTGTTTTGCGCAGCTCACTGTTTTCCACTCCCCGAATACCTTCCAGGACTATAACCTTACCCTTTCCGTTGAGGCTGCGCTTGAGATAGTCGGCTACCATGGCGGCACCAACCCGGTTGTCTGAGCCTACAAAGGGGATAGTCAAGCCGAGTTTTTCCAGGTAGGGCGCATGGAAGGGATTGTCAATGTTAATGACCTTCATGCCCTTGCTGACAGCCTTGGCACAGACAGGTACCAGTTTTTTAGAATCTGCCGGTGCAATGACCAGGCCGCCGTACCCACGGGAGATAAGATCTTCCACAATGGCGATCTGCATATCCACGTCCGTTTCCCGGTCAACGCCGAAGACCTCCAGGGGGATGTTGCTGGCTACGGCGTATTGGCGGGCACCCTCCTCCATTTTTGAGAAAAAGGGATTGGACAGGGACTTCATCACCAGGGCAATCTTGCCGGAATTATCCGCTTCCACCAGGCTGGGGGTTATTGCCGGCAAAGTCAGGAAACAAAAGAGAAAACAAAAAAACAGTGGTGTGTTGCTGAATTGTGTCCGCATACTTCACTCCTGATTGTCTGAGGATTTAAGGCATCGACTGCCGGGTTCTCTGTTCTACATGTAATAGTATTTTAGGGCGTGTTCTGGCGTATGTCCAGAAATATTCTGAGAAAGACCTTTGTGCCAGGATAGTTGTTGGCCAAAAACGTAATTTTCGGGAATGAATTCCAGGTTCCGGGAGGGAGAGTAATTTATGGAAATATTTCAGAGGATTGATGTAGGGTGGATGCGCTGCGCTCGAAGTTTACGCTTACCTATCCACCCTAATGATTTCAACACAATTTAATTTTATATCACAAAAAAAGACCCTAATAACGATGAGCAGTACGATGGACAGTGCGCCGAGTAGTTCTTCGGGCAACACCGGCAACACTGCCCGGAGTTGCGGGCCGACCAACAACAGCCTCGGCCTCACTTACAAAAAAACCAGTGGGTACCCAGCAATCTATAGCAAGCATTGCCATCATCACGCAACCGACCATCGCCATTTTCATAACAGTTTTTATCATCATTTTTTCACCTCTTCCATGACAGGATTTCCCAACTCATTAGCTGAGATAGCAGTAAGTTTTGTGGCTCCCTTTGGAGCAGAGAAAGTAAACTGATCTTTGCCAATCTTGGGACTGGTATTCCAGTTACGGTAACGAATCGAGTATTGCGGAGCTGCGGTCATCCACTTGGTGGTGATAATGTATTTTACCGGCAAAGGCTTCTCTCCGGTCTTGACCCATAACTGCCAGTCAATATCTTTTTCCCGAAATGAAAGATAATAACATTCAACGCCGCCCACATAAACAATACCATGATAGCTGCTGCTGATTACACCATCAATTAAACCTTTATAGGCATCGGCATACAAAAGATCAGCACCCGGCGCATCTACGCCTATGGCATCAATAGCTCCGACCAGATCATCTATGGTTCCCGCGGCTTCCTTCTGGAAATATTTGTTTTTCTTCTTGCCGTAAAGGGTCACTAACTTGCCATCAAAGATCAACTCCACATTTCCCAACAGCCCCTTACGGTTGACATACATTTTGTCAGGACGCTGGGCAACAATTGATGAAGAGGAGCTGTATTGCAGTTTCTGACCCGCAAAATTAATGATTTCATTATCAAGCTCACCCTCGACACTAAAGGACGACAAGCCACCAAGATAAGTTGACATTGAGCGCAGAACTTCATCTGCGTCAGGATCAAGTTGTTCAGCGCTTGCTGATCCTATTCCGACCACGAGGCTCAACATAAGCCCCATAGCGAAACTGATTCGCCAGCTTTTCATTCCTGTGCATCTTCTGTTTTTCATTTTGCTCTCCTTGGTTTTGGTTGATCAATAAGTGATTTGTACGAATTGTACTAAAGTTCAAGAGAATACCCGATAATAAAATTCATTTTCTGTTATGTAAGGAGGGATCCACTTCATTGGCATGTCGAAACAATAGTATTCAGACCATGTTTTCCGGACAGATAGCTGAATTATTGAATTTAATCGTGTTCTGGCACCTATTGCTTACTGTTATTTAAGAAAAATTACCATCTAAAATTAACACCAATAATAGGGCCGTGAGCACTGGCGTCAAAATGAAAGGACTCTTGTTCGTTACCATTCTCATAATCCATATCAAGCGTTCTATACCCTGCCAGGAATGAAACATGTTCAAAAGGCTGCCAGTCAATCAGGCCGATTGCCTGCCATGTAAAATCCGAGCCAATACCAAAGCCGCCAATATCAGCCCGGACAATCAATGACCAGTTGTCGACAAAATTCCAGATCCAGCGTCCGCCAACAAGAGGATCCAGCCAATTCTGACTATCATCCATCAATGTTGGCCCGTCTATTACGGTGAGCGTATTATCCATCTCGATGTAACGCAGACCAATAACAAAATCAAACATGTGGGTGTCATGCTTAATGCGATAGAATCCATCCACTTCAGCTACGGTCATCTTCAAATTTACGTTTTGGCTGATTCCTGAAAATAGCGTGAAATCATTTGCAATATCAAGATAGTCGATATCCACCAGCAATCCCCATTTACCTTTGTACACACTTTCAAAATGAACGATGAAAACGCTTTGTAAATTGCTGAAGACATCATTGAAGGGAATACTTAAAGGCGCGGAGATGGAGCCAGCCGCCAGATCGCCATCTATGTTAATGCCCCACAGATAGAAGGGCGCCAGGTTAAACTGCCACTCCTTTTCAGTTGCTGTTTCTTGAGCAAAGCTGTTGCCTGCAACAACAAGGAAACAGAGACAGGCGCAACCTGCCGATCTTAGGATTTTTTGAATCATTTTCTCTCCCGGTCATATTTCAAAGGAACTTGTTAATCTTTGCCGGTTTCACTTTGGAAACAGGAATTTCACCGCAAACTGCATACTCCATTCCGGCCCGCCCTCCGGCGCTTCCAGATAACTGAATGCCTGGAGTTTGAAATCAACCGGCTGCTTGCCAAATCGCATCAGCTTGCCAATGCCGCCGCCCATGGGTATTGTCCATTGCTCGCTGCCCGACGCTTCCCAGTCCGCTGTTAAAATCGGACTTGAGGTCAGATACCAGCCATTGGCAATGTTGTAATTAAGGAAGTACTGAAAGGTGAATTTGTTGACATCCGGCTCGTCACCCGGCCCGGCAAATGACCACATATTCTGCGCCAGAGCGCCGACAACCCATTTCCCGGGCATGGTCAGCGCCAATACTGCCAGGCCGCCTGACCATTTATCAGAGCCAAGGCCGGAGCCGTTGGTCGGGAACTCAAAAACCGGCCCAATTCCATAAATGACCTTACCCGGGTCTGCCGCTGTGATAAACCCCTGGTACTGTATGTTACCCAGACCTGACTCCTTCTTGCTGGAAGCCGGAAGAATCTCGGTTCCCAGATCCATCTCAGCACTGTGGGCATCAACACCAAGATAGGGGATAATAAACCGGTTGATTAGGGTGATGTTGCCTATACCCATGGGATAGACCGGTTTTATAATCAATGCGTCAGCACTGGAATCATTGGCCATGCCGTCGTAATGATAATACTCAAAGGGCAGGCTGATCATATTGCCGACCGGATTTTGTGATTTTTTTGCTAAATCCCCGTCTCCGGCAAATCCATGGCTGGAAAATACCAAGAGTAACGAGCCAATATAAACCAATATGTTTTTGTACATTTTTAATTCCCGGGTAACTTTTTCTGGTTTTCTGTAATTCCGCAAGCTTTAAACTTATCGGAACAAATATCTAAAACTCTTTCATCACTTTCCCTTCAACACCTCGGTCAAAGGTATGCCCACTGAACCCGAAGGCGGTTTGATTTCAAGGATGGTCGCGATGGTTGCGGCAATATCGTAGGGCGTAACAGGCCGCGTAATTCGCTGGGAAGGTATGCCATGTCCCGCGAAGAAGAGTGGCACATAG
>DAOVTM010000436.1 GCA_030633145.1 Desulfobulbaceae bacterium | reverse complement strand
GCCATCAGCCGTCTCGGAGAGGCTCAGTCCCTGGCCTATCGCCGTACTGCCAGTGCTGCCCCGGCAGAACCGGCAGAAACGGCAGAAACGGCAGAAACGGCAGAAACGGAAAAAACGGAAAAAACGGAGAAAGCAGCACAGGCAGATTGCTGCCCGGACAGCAGGACAGTGGATAAAATCCTGGCCCATGAAAACTTCATTCAACCCGGCCCGTTCTGGTGGGCCTTTGCCTGGGATACAGCCAAAAAAATCCAGCCTGCTGCCACACCGCCCTTTCCCAGCGGATGGAGTTTTGAAGATGACGGGGTGGTTCTCCTCCTCGACGAACTGGACAAGGCAGAACCGGATCTACCCAATGGCCTGCTCCAGACCCTGGGCGACCTGCGTTTCACGGTTCCCTATATCAATAAAGTGATTACAGGTGATGCCCAACGCCTGCTGATCATCATCACCACCAATGAGGAGCGGGAACTGCCCCCTGCCCTGGTACGCCGCTGCATGAGCCATACCCTGAAAATGGCAAAGGATGGAGACGACCGGTTGGACTGGCTGATCAAACGGGGAAAACTGCATTTTGGCGATGATATCGACAAACAGGTCTATAAAAAAGCTGCGGAACTACTCTGGCAGGATCGACAGGAGGAGGAGCGTAACCGGCCCGGTCTGGCCGAATACCTGGATCTGCTCCGGGTCTTGACCTCCATTGACAGATCCGAACAGCATAACCGGCTGACTGAAATCAGCGGATTTGCCTATAACAAGGGGAAAGAGCAACCATGACCTGGGAGCGTATCCCCCTCCTGTTGGCTGCGCAAAAGGCCAGACCGTATCTTGCAGAGATGGCAGAACTCCTCGGCATGGAAGCGGAGCAGAAACCCGAAGCAGACAGGCCAGCCAAAGAAACGGATCAGGGAGAACAGCCCGCTGAACAGCCCGACCAGAACCAGGAAACAACAGCACCCGGGCAGCGTCCCCTTTTCTGGCGCATTGAAAAGATCGAGCAAAAAGAGGCTGCAAACACCCGGGTTCCTGACTGGCTCAAAAAACCTTCCCAGCCAAGCCGGGATCAGGGCAGCGGAACCTATCTCTTTGATCTGCCGGAACCGGTTCGCAACCTGCCAGCCCTCCTGCCCCTGCTCTTTAACGGCCTGGGCGAGGAAGCACGCACCAGCCGCCTGGATCAGAAAAAACTGATCCGCCAGGCAGCCCGGGGTCTGCCCATTGAAAAACTACCGCGCAGGGTTCGGACACGCTGGCCCCGCTGCCTGACCATTATCCGGGATGAACACCGCAGCCTGTTTCCCCATTGGCACGACTTTACCATCCTGACCCGACAACTGGAAGACCTGCTCGGTACAGAAAATATTGACCACCTCTGTTTTGATGAACAGGGCCCGGCTGAACTGGACTGGTGCAGAGAGCAGTGCCAAACAGACAATACCCCCTGGCAACCCGGAGCCAATGATGCTGTCCTCATCCTCAGTGATCTCAATGATTACGGTTCCATGACTCGCTGCCGGGACTGGCTTGAGCTACTGATCCGGCTGCAGGATCAGGGCTGCCGGGTCATAACCTTGAGTCCGGCCACAGGTTCCCCACCCCATCCCCTGATCTGCGCCCTGGCCAGGCCGCACAGCCTCTTTCCCGCTGCTGCCCCACCCCGTCGCCCCGAAAAAAAGGGCTTTCAGAGACCAGTGGACAAAAACGCCATTACAGCAGCTCTGACCATGCTCTCTGCCCTGCCCCTGACTGACCGGGGTCTGCTGCGCAACCTGCGCCGGGCCTTTGCCTGGGGTTCACCGGTTCTGGAAGGGCTGCTCTGGAACCATCCCGAGGTGCAGCCGGGCTATCTCGGTATCCGGGTCAATGATCCCGGTCAGTACCAGGCCGAATTCAGCCAAATACCTGACCCGGAGCAAAACCGGTTCTGGCGGATCGTGGCTCACCACCATGAAACCGCTTATCCGGGTCTGAAAAATCTGGAACAGCTCAAGCGGATAGCCTTGAGTCCGGCCGGAACAGAGGCACAGGAGAATACAGAGGCGGTTCTGTCCTATTACCGGCATCTGCTGACCCGATTGTATGCTGGAGAGCAGGACAGCCGGGAGCAAGAGGCCCTGGCCGGACAGCTCAAGACCGTGCTGGCTCTGGTGGATCTGGAGGCGCAGTCCCGGCCAGACCAGGCTCTGCAGGAGCTGCTGGCTCAGACCTATGGTACTGTCTTTGCGCAGGAGATCAGCAAGGGAGACTGGTCCTGCCTGCCGCCCGGTCTCAATCCGGAGCAGGTTCCCAGGCTGAAACCGGCAAAAGAAGAGCAAGCACGACCCTATTCGTTCAGGCAGCAGGGTCTGCATGGAGAGGCGGTTATCTCGGCCAGCCCGGAAGGAACAGCCCGGGCAGCAGGCGAGGTACTCAGTTTTCCTGCCAGCCCGGCTCTACCCGCCTTTATCACCCTGCCGGGCAGGTACAGGAAACAGGTCAGGCCGGATCTGCACCTGCAACCGGCCAGGGAGCAGGCTCTGCAGCTCAGTACCGGCCAGACTCGTTATTCCCTGCGTACTGTGCAGCGGCCTGTCTTTGCGGCCAGCATGGGCAGAGATCAAAACGGTCTCTTTCTGGAACCAAGGGTCAATGAACCTGAAAAACGGCTCTACTGGCTGCCCGGAGAAAGCGACCTGCAAGAAAAAAAGACCCTGCCTGGTCTCTGGTCACCGATCCTGCATCCGGGGCAGGATACAGGCCGGGATCAGTACGGCCTGTACCGGGATCTGGTATTGAACGGGGTAGAGCAGCGTTTCCGCTGGATTGAGCCGGGCTGTTTCTGGATGGGTTCGCCGGAGGACGAGGCGGAGCGTTGGGATGACGAAGACCTGCATCATGTGACCCTGACTGCCGGGTTCTGGCTGGCTGATTCTACGGTCAGTCAGACCCTCTGGCAGGCCGTGATGGGGAATAATCACAGCGCTTTCAAGGGAGCGGACAGGCCGGTGGAACAAGTCAGTTGGGATGATGCGCAGAAGTTTATCAAAAAACTGAATAAAAAACATCCGGAACTGCAGGCCCGGCTGCCCTGGGAGGCGGAATGGGAATACGGGTGCCGGGCCGGTACTGACAGCCCGTTTTCCTTTGGGGAGAATATCAGCCCGGATCAGGTCAACTATGATGGAAGTCGTCCCTATGCCGATGGAAAAAAGGGCTTGGATCGAGCAGAAACCGTACCTGTCCGCTCCCTGCCTGCTAACCCCTGGGGTCTGTACGAGATGCACGACAATGTCTGGGAGGGGTGTCATGATCGTTGGCAAAAACATCTCGGCACGGAACCTGTGTCTGATCCCCATG
>DAOVTM010000290.1 GCA_030633145.1 Desulfobulbaceae bacterium | reverse complement strand
GTCCTGTACAGCCGCTGGAGCGGCAAACAAGGTTCCCACGCAGGAGCATGGGAACCAGTGGGTTATCAGATGTTTTCATAATTTATAAAGAGGATACGTTATGATGTTAAAATGTGTATGGTGTGATGGTAGTACTATAAATGCAAAACGGTATAAATAATCGGCATCCTTCATATCTGCTCAAAAGTAGTTGACACTTTTTGTTTTTGAATAAACTCTTGTTCCCAAGCTCCTGCTTGGGAAATTCTTTCTGGAAGCTCCATCTTCTGGGTGATTACGAGAAGATGGAGCTTCTATAAACGGGTTCCCAAACTGGAGTTCGGAGTCTGCGCTTACCTGGGAACCAGATTCGGCAATAAGTGTCAACTGGAATATGAAGGATGCCAAATAATCAAATAATTAACTGTTGAAATGCTCTTGCTGCTGAGGTGAAAAAATATTGACATTGGTATAACATTAATCCATACTGTACTTATAGTAAAATCTGTCGCAGGAGGTGTGCTATGGCTACGAGTGTGAAAACTGCTATATCAATGCAAAAAGATTTGTTTCAAGAGGTAAATAGATTAGCAGATGAACTACATGTTTCAAGGAGTAAGTTGTTTGTATTGGCGGTTCAGGATTTCATCAAAAAAAAATGAGAATAAACAGTTGCTTGCGCAGATAAATAAAGCGTTTGATGACTGCCCTGATTCCGAGGAAGAAATGCTTGAGAATAAAATGCGTAATAAGCAGTTCAATAACCTTGAGAGAGAGTCATGGTAATTGAACAGGGAGAAATCTATTGGGTCGATCTTGGTGAACCTTGTGGTTCAGAGCCTGGTTACAGACACCCTCATATTGTTATTCAAAACAATATATTTAACTCCAGCAAAATCAACACTGTTGTAATGTGTTCTCTTACCTCCAATTTAAAAAGAGGACTCTCGCCAGGCAATGTAACCTTGAAAAATGGAGAAGCAAATCTTCATAAAAAAAGTGTCGTCAATATTACGCAAATTTATACCGTCAATAAGAGGGATTTATCCGGAAAAATTGGTAAAATCAGTCAAGAGAGATTTAAGGAAATAGTACAGGGGATTCAGATGCTTACTAAGCCAATGGAGTTGTAGTAATCAATAACTTTCACAAGGAATCTGTCAGATGAAAACAGACCTCTCCACCCGCAGGGGTGAAGTGAACCGGAAGACCCGGGAAACCGATATACAGATAGCCCTGACACTGGATGGTACTGGTCAGGCAGAGATTGAAACAGGGGTTGGCTTTATGGATCATATGCTGACCCTGTTCACCGTGCATGGTTTTTTTGACATCTCTATCCGAGCCAATGGAGATACCTATATAGACGATCATCATACAGTTGAGGATATTGGTATCTGTCTGGGCAAGGCATTTGCCGCTGCTCTGGGCGATAAGTCCGGGATCAACCGGTACGCAAACGCCTATGTACCCATGGATGAAACCCTGGCTCGGGTCTGTGTTGATTTTTCCAACCGGCCGTTCCTGCATTATAAGGTACAGATCAACGAGCAGAAAACCGGCAGCTTTGATACCTCTCTGGTTAAAGAGTTTCTCTGGGCTTTGTCACTCCATTCAGGCCTGACCCTCCATGTTGATCTTCTCCACGGAGAAAATGCCCACCATATTATAGAGGCGGTTTTCAAGGCATTGGGTCGAGCCATGGGAGATGGTTGTTCGGTGCGGCAGGGGTTGGTTGGTACCTTGTCCTCTAAAGGCTCTTTGTGACAAAAAGAAATATAAGATGTTTATTATTATAAAATTTTACAGGAGAACAGCATGACTATATTACCGCATCTACCGCGTATTCTTACCTTGAGTTTGAGCCTGAGTTTGCTTGGCCTGTTGCTAATCAGCAGCGGATGCAGTACCCAGGGCCCCTCTGCCCTTGTTGATTCTTCACAATATGCGGTAACCTGCGTCGGTGTCCTGCCCCCGGCTGCCGCTCCCGGACATAACGGAACAGAGGCTGAGAAAAAGGAGATGGAGGTGGGGTTATTTGTCTTAAATGAAGCCATGGAAGATCTATTTTCAGGCAATAGTGAGATCAGGCTGGTAACGGATTCCAAACTGTCCGGCATGAAGGATCTGCCGGCACAGCCCCTTGCCAGAGCAACGATGGTGGCTGATCGTCTCAGTTGCAATGCGGTACTTGAAACCACACTGCACAGGTATAAGGACAGGATCGGCGGAAAATTAACCGCCCAGGAACCGGCATCCATTTCCTTTGATTATCGTCTGCTTGCCATACCCAGCGGTACGGTTCTCTGCCGGGGTGCCTTTGACCAGGCTCAGCATTCGGTTATGGAGAACCTGTTCAACCCGGCTGGAACCAATCGTGCCTTTACCTGGTTGACAGCAGAGGAGATGATGCACCAGGGAGTAGAGCTGAGACTTGCCGACTGCCCCTATCTGGTTGCTGATGAGTATTAAGGATGAAAGTGCGCCCAGTCCAATGTTGATTGCAGGCGACTTTTGCACAAGTTGCTGAAAAAGGGGTTGACTGGAGCTGGTAACCGGTTGGTGGGCAGGGTTATGCTTGATTACTCCATGCTTGCTGACCAGGATCGTGTTCTGGTGGCTGTTTCTGGAGGAATTGACTCTCTGGTTCTGGCCTGGTTGCTGCACCACTGGCGTGACAAGGCTCCGATTGACTATCATCTGCAACCTGTTCACATTGATATGAATCCAGATGATGGATCGGTGGACAGGCAGGCGGATGAAGTGGTTGCAAAACTTGCCCGGATAGGGCTTACCTGTGTGACCATACCAGCGCAACACCCATCCCCGGTCGAGACGACAGGTCATAACCCAGGTAAAAATGCTGGTAAAGATGTCTGTTTTCAATGCGCCCGCAGTCGCAGGCAGCAGCTTTTTGAGTATGCCCGGTCGGAACAGTACAACACCATCGCCCTGGGTCACCACCGTGACGATATCGTGGAGACCTTTTTTATTAACCTCACCTGTAGCGGTAATATCAGCACCATGCGGCCTAAACAGGAACTCTTTTCCGGTCGCCTCTCCCTGATCCGTCCCCTGGCCTATCTCAGGAAAGAGGAGATTACGGCAATAGCTGAGCGGCTGGGCTTTATAGCCATTGCCTCCAGTTGTCCGTTATCCGGGCAGACCAGACGGCTTGAGATTAGAACGTTGATGAGCCATATTTATGAACAGATCCCCGGCAGTCGAGAACAGATCTTTGCCGCTTTGGGCAATGTTCGTAGTCAATATCTCCTGAACCAGACAGAGCAAAAATGAAGACAAGTCTTGACTGCATGGTCTGTTTTATTCGTCAGGCCCGGGCTACCGGAAAGCTGGCAACAGAGGATCTCGAAATCCGCTGCCGTTTGATTGAACAGGCTGGCGGGTTTCTCAAAACCGTTGATCTGGATCGTTCCCCTCCTGAAAACGCTGTTGCCCTGTATGCGATGTTTGCCAGGGAACTGCAGACGGCTGATCCCTTTGCCAGGGTTAAGCAGGAGAGTAATGCGCTTGCCCTCTCTTTAAAACAAGATATTGCGGTGCGTATTGGTACTGCGTCGGATCCGTTGCGGGCTGCTGTTCGAGCTGCTATCGGCGGTAACATTATAGATTACGCTGCTCAGCATGTCTTTGATGCCAGGGAAACCATGGCAACCTGTTTTGACAGGGAATTTGTCCTGGATGATTACCCCTCCCTGCACAAGGCGGTTTCAGTGCCGAATGCCAAGGTACTCTACCTCTGTGATAACTGCGGTGAAATTGTCTTTGACGGCCTGTTGATTGAACAGCTCAAGGAGTGCGGCTGTCGGGTAACGGCTGTAGTGCGCGAACAGCCGATCATCAATGATGCCACCATGGAGGATGCGCTATTCTGTGGGCTTGAGCGGATCTGTCCAGTGATATCCAACGGCACTGCTTGTCCGGGAACCCCCCTGGAGTCATGCAGTGAGGAATTTAAAGAGGAGTTCAGGCAGGCGGACATCATCATCAGCAAGGGCATGGGCAACTTTGAAACCCTGTCTGAGGTGCAGGCTCCGATTTTCTTCCTCTTTACGGTCAAGTGTTCTGAGGTGGCTCGTCATGTTACAGTTCGGCATAAACTGTCTTCCGGAACCCTGACCGGGAACGGTGAAATGATTCTCATGCAACAGAATTGGAAAAAATATCAAATTTGAAAAAAAACGAAATTGAAAAAAATGAAACAACGGATAAAAGAACTCCTGCAATCCAAACCCGAAGAGCAGCAGGTAGAGGTACAGGGCTGGGTCAAGACCTGCCGGGATTCCGGTAACCTCTGTTTTATTGAGGTCACAGACGGTTCCTGTCTAGCAGGTATCCAGGTGATAGCTGAATCTGAGCTGGACAACTTTGCCGATGAAGTGCGCCATCTCTCCACCGGCTGTGCGGTGTGCGTCACTGGCACCCTGGTTAAGTCACCGGCCAAGGGACAGGAAGTGGAGGTGCGGGCAGAACAGGTTGAGGTGATCGGTGCTGCTGATCCTGAAACCTATCCTTTGCAGAAAAAACGGCACAGTCTTGAGTTTCTTCGCTCCATCAGCCATCTCCGACCCCGCACCAATGCCCTGGGGGCGGTGGCTCGTATTCGTTCCGAACTTCAGTTTGCAGTGCATTGTTTTTTCCGGGATCAGGGATTTTTGCAGGTGCATACCCCGATTATCACCACCTCGGATTGTGAAGGGGCAGGGGAGATGTTCACGGTCACTGCCCTGTCCCCGGATGAAATTCAGGGAGGAGCAGGGCAGGAGAATCCCTTTGAGCATGATTTTTTTGGCAGCAAGGCCGGCCTGACCGTTAGCGGACAGTTGCAGGCAGAGATCTTTGCCCTCTCCCATGGTCGGGTATATACCTTTGGTCCCACCTTTCGTGCGGAGAACTCCAACACCAGCCGTCATTTGGCGGAATTCTGGATGCTGGAACCGGAAATGGCCTTTTGTGACCTTGAATGCAATATGGAGCTGGCCGAGAAACTGATCCAAAGTCTGGTAGCCACAGTACTGGAAAACTGCACCGATGATCTTGATCTCTTTAACCGTTTTGTCAGCAAAGGGTTGCTCAAGAAGCTGGAAACGATTCGTGATCAGACCTTTACACGGATGACCTATAGCGAGGCTGTGAAGGAGTTGGAACAGGCTAAGAAAAAATTTGAGTACCCGGTGAGCTGGGGAGTTGATCTTCATGCAGAACATGAGCGTTTTCTCTGTGAGGAGCTTGCAGGCAGACCAGTGATCGTGACCAACTATCCCACTTCAATCAAGCCGTTTTACATGCGCCTGGACGAGGATGAGCAGACTGTGGCAGCCATGGATATCCTGGTGCCGGAGATCGGCGAGTTGGTAGGCGGCAGCCAGCGTGAAGAACGGCTGGATGTTATCACGCACCGTATGGAGGCGGCTGGGCTGGATACAACGGAATACGACTGGTACCTGG
>DAOVTM010000127.1 GCA_030633145.1 Desulfobulbaceae bacterium | reverse complement strand
CGTGTCGATGTTGGAGATGGTATCAATGAGTGCTGCCAGCTTGCTGACATCAAGACCCAGGCGGGAGAAGTAGTTGTCCGGTAACGCCCCCTTCAACGCCTTGTTGTTCTTCTCTACAGTATGCAGGGCAGAGTCAACCTTGATGGCAATGTCATCCTGCTTGGCCTGGCTGCTGATATAGCTCCAGCGTGACTCATCTGTCAGATAGAAGACATTTTTCATGGCATAAAACTCCACCATGTCCAGATACTTTTCCTTGCCCTCAGCGATCAGCTCGATCCTGCGCTCCTCGAACTTGTCACTGACAAATTTGAGAAAGATGAAGCTTAACACCACATGCTTGCACTCCGAAGACTCCACTGGGTCCCGCAGCTTATTTGCCGTGTCCCACAGACTTTCCGCAAAGCCTTTTTGTTTTTTTACTGCCTTCTTTTTTGCCATATCGAACCTGTCACCCTGCCCTGCTGATTACAGCTACATGAAAAAATAACCCGAATAATACATGATCATATAAAATGTACTACAGGTTCATCATTTCACAAGCAGAATGACAGGTTCGTTATAATCAGTGAGCTATCAGATTACAGTATTAATCTCGTTCCCATGCTCCTGCGTGGGAACCAGTGGAATACCTGTTATCTCAATAGATTATTTTGTATGCCGTAGGGCGGGAAAGCCGCGATATTTTTTTGCTCTGGAAATCAAGTGTCATCTGTGTAGTACGGACTCATCGCAGCAACGACCAGCGCAGGTCAGCACCGGTGGCCTCGGAGCTGGCCTCTGTTTCCACGGAAAAACCCCATTTCAGATCATATCTGGCCTTAAAGGTTCCCGACTCGCCAGTAACCCCTTTACCGTAACTGATATAGAGGTCTTCATAGATCTCCTTGCCCACCACCAGGGAGACACCCGAGGCACTGCTCCCATTGCTGTCCAGTCCGATGTCCAACCCGGTTTCCGTTCCAATATCATCGAGCAGGGAACCTGCCGCAGTCGTACCTATCGCAGTCGCAGCCGCCTCAACCATTGAAGTCTCTTCATCTGAGGTGCTGCTCGGCTCCTTCCCGGTCAGGATCATGGACATTATCTCGGCCTGCTGCATGAACGGCTCGGAAAAGAGGCTGATATCCATCTCGCTCACACTGCCACTCACCCGAATCCCGGCAACACTGTCTTTAACCTTGCGTTGAGCCTGCACATCCAGAATCGGCTCTTCAATGGGACCTCCCTGGTAATAGACCCGACCCCGCTCAATATCAAGGGTAACCCCCTTAAAGTTAAAGGTGGCATCCACAAGGCCAAGGCTGCCAAGCCCGGTTATCATCTCACCCGGCTTCTCCTTGACCTCCAGTTGGCCCTCCAGTCTGCCGGTGAGGCCGAAGGTGTCAATCTCCACCTCCTCTCCCATGATAAGAGTCAAATCAAGAGCCAGGGGCAGACCGTTCTTTTCCGTTTCACCATCGCCGTTGACGATGACCACGTCTTTGGAAGAGGAAACAGCACCTGCAAATCCTGTGGGGGCAATGTGGGCCGAATCAATGGTGACTGCACCCGAGATCGCAAGGCCGTTCGGCCCATATTTGATCTGCATATCAGGGCTGACCACGGCCCGGTACTCAGGAAGATGCACAGCCTGCACCTTGTCCCCCTGAATGGTGACATCGGCTACCCACTCTTTTTCATGGTTCTGCTTCACCTGGCCGCTGGCAGTCAACTCACCCTCACCCGATACCAGGCTCAGACCGACCCTGTTTTCAGTACCATCCCCGGACGCAGAGAGGGACAGCTCCTTGATAAGCAGCCCGGCTGCCGGGATCTCGATAGTGCCATCCAGCAGCCCCATTGATCCGTCTATTTCAGGGTGGGCAGCGGTACCACGCAGGGCGTAACTGCCGCCAAACTCACCTGCCGCTGTGACTGCCTTATTGCTCAGGGAGGTCAGGGGGCTGATATCCTTGAGATGGATCTGCAGACTGCCGTCCAGTCCCATCTTTTCGAGATCGGAAAAATCACTAACATCAGATATGGTGAGATTGATATCAGCTGTGCTGCCGTCCTGGAAGAGACTGTGGACTGATATTTCCCCATTGCCATTCTTCAATTCGGCCCGGACTGTACTGTTGTCCCACTGAAAACTGAGAGTATCCTCCTCTTCATCCCCGTCCTCATCCAGGTCTTCATCTTCAACGGTGAGGATAAGTTTTGGCAGGGAAATGGAAAGCTCTGCCTGCTTTGGGACAGCTCCCTGCCCCTGACCGCTCAGGGTCAGGGTGACAATACCGTCCAGGTTAGGTGTAGGGATGCCCCATTCCTGGAGCAGATGCAGGGAAAAGTTGTCGATTCCAGCACTGACCTGCCAGCCATCCTCCTGCTGCCATGCTCCCTGCAGGCCGACTTTTACCTGGTCATTGCTGAACTTGAATCCCTTGAGGGAGGCTCCGGTTTTTGCAAGCTTCAACAATGCTGCTCCCTGGGTCTGCCAGGAGCCAAAACGGTCATTACCCACCCGCAGCCGGGAGAGTTCGCCCTGCCACTGCAACTCCTCATCCAGACCGCCTGCCAGGGTCAATTCGCCGCTGCCAGGCGTGGCAGATACAGAGAGGGTCGCGGTATGTTGTTCCCGGCTGCCCTTGACCGTAAGCTGAACCCGACGGATTTCGTTATCTTGCACCTGGATGTCCCGGGCCGTCAAATCAGTGTTTATGGAACCGCTGCCCGCAAGACTTACCGCCACTGTTCCTTTGATCTCCCCCAGACTGTACTCCTGGAAGGAGAGCTTGCTGCCACTGAGCTGAAGAGCAATATCCGGTTCCTTTTCTGTTCCCTGAACAGTACCCTGCAGGTGGAGCGAACCGCCCAGGTCAGGCATAATGGTTGCGAGATCATCGGATTGCACCTCAAAGCTGAGATTGAGATCCTGATCCCTGCCGCCATTGACCAGCAGGCTGCTGGAACCAGACTGCAGGTGCAGGTTATCCACCTGAATGGTATCGTTATCCATAGCAACGAAACCGCTGCCGGAAAGTGGGTAGCCGCGCAGTTGTCCCAGCAGATGCTCAATGCGGAGTTCCACGATCTTATGCCCATTGCCCCACTGTCCGCTGCTGTGCAGAATCATGTTGATGTCAGCGGGCCACTCCTCAACAAACAGGGAGGGATCAATCTTCTGCCCGTTCAAAGCAAGCTGCCAGGAGATCCCTTCCTTCCAGCTCACCTGTCCTGTACTGCTCAGGACTGACCGCTTGTCCAGCGCAAGATTGAGTTCCCGGATATTCACACCGCTATACTCTTCCCGCAGAGTGACATCTGTATCCAGCTGGAGATGCCGCACCGCATACCCCGGTGCCTTCAGGTCGCTTCCAGTCAGGGAAAGAACAATCTCCTCCCCGCTCATGCTGCCGGCAAGCTGCAACATAGATTCACCGGACTCTATTTGTAAATGGTCAACGGTCAGGAGCGGAGCCTTGCCCTTGTCCAGCTGAACGCTAGTCCTGGTGCTGATTGCCAGGGGATATTCCCGCAGTGTACCGCTCATCTGGTCGATTTTCAGATCAACCTGTAAAGAACCTCCCCCTGTCTGGCCGCTGCTATGGAGTTTAAATCCCAGCCTGCCGGGCCAGTCAACGGCAAAGAGAGCTGGATCCAGTTCCTGTCCTGACAGCTCAGCGTCCCAGGAAAAACCATCGCTCCAGTTAATAGTACCTCCGGTTTCCAGGTTTGTCTTTCCCTCCTGAATCCGCAGATACTCAATATCCAGCTCAGAATAATCCCCCTCAATTGCAGCCTGAGCCTGGATACGGGGATAGCCCTCATACTGAACATCCACGGCCAGGGTACCGCCGTATTCGGTGATGGTTCCAGCGGCCTCACTGATGGTAAGAGTACCGTCTATGGGCAGATCCAACTCAAGGTCTTGCAGGGTGAAATGATCGGTGTCCGCTGAAGCCTTCCAGTGAAGATCGGTGAGAATATCAGTAACCTCTCCCTGCAGGCGCACCCCGGCAGGAGCCTTAAGGCCGAGCTGAACAGCAAGTTTTTCCAGGTCACCATCTGCATGCAGGGTACCGACCAGGTCGCCGATTCCTGCCCGATTAAAATACCAGTCTCCGCTGAGGGTCAGGGGCAGAGACGGGGTAAGCTGAACTCTTCCCCGGATGTCTCCACCGTATCTCGGGGTATTGAGGAGCAGTCTGTCAATCGTTATCTCATTGCCCCGGGCTGCCAGCTTGAGCCGGGCATGATCAACCACAAAGACAGGAGGGCCTTTACCTGTAAAAATCCGCACCTTCTCCAACTGGAGGTCATCAACCCGCAGGGCGACAGGGAGCTGGATATCCGGCAGAACAATTGGTTTGTCTTCCTCTTTTTCCTCCTTTGCACTGGCAGCGAGGTGGAGTTCCAGTCCTTGCACCAAACCTTTACCTATGAGCAGTTCCTTGGCCAGCAAACCCTTGGGCTGCCAGTTGAAGATGAATTCCTCAAGCTCGGCATCAACCACCTGATGTATGTGCAGTTCAACCTTTTCCAGGTGAACCCTGTTCAGCAGGTTGCCCTCCACCCGGTGGATGGAAAAAACCGATCCCAGCAGTCCATCAGCACCGTGCAGGAGATGGGAAAAACCCCAGTCAGTGCCAAGCAGAACAGCTATGACTGCCAGCAGCAGGATGGGCAAGGCAAAGAGGAGAAAAAAAATTCTTTTCAGCAATCCCTTTATAAAAAATCTCATAAATCCGCTCCAATGGAGAGGTGCAAATGCAGGGGATAGCCATCTTCGAACAGTGGGACAGCCACATCCACCCGTACCTGACCAAAGGGCAGGGTCATACGAACACCAAGGCCTGCCCCCTGCTTCAGGTCAGCATCAATATCGTCAAAGGCGTTGCCCGCATCATAAAAGGCGGCCAGGCTCCAGACAGAGTAAACCTGCCGCTCCAGTTCAATACTGGATTCAAACAGGTACTGCCCCCCGATCACCACCCCGGACGGATCAGTGGGTCCAAGGGATTTATAACTGTAGCCCCGTACCGATTGATCGCCGCCCGCATAAAAACGGAGCGAGGGAGGCAGCTCGTCAATGGAGTCCATTTCGGTTGCGCCCAGGCTGATCCTGCCCAGGATACGCCATTTTTCCATGGGGGTGAGGATCAGCTTACCGCCGACCCGAAACTGCAAAAAACTGGTGGAGGCCAACAGGGCGGTGTTTGCTCCCTTGGCTTCTGCGTCCAGGCGAAGGCCGTTGACGGTGTTGAGCCGATTTTCCGCCAGGATCAGGGTCCAGTATCCTTTGGGCATCAGCAGCTTGGCAGTGCCGCTGGTTTGCCCGACCGTATAGTCCTCGTAAAGCAGCTCAATACCGGCACCATACTGAAGTTTTGGCTCATTATGATTGACCGTGGCACTGATGGAGGTCTTCTTGCTCCAGGTATCGTCCCAGGTCTCGTCCCGGTATAGTCCATCAAAGCTCAGGTTGTCAAAGCGAGGGTCAAAGATGGGGATCTCATAGTTACCGCTGAACCGTTGCATCTCCTCTGAAAGCTGCACATTAAGGGAAGGCTTATGACCGTGCTGATTGAAAATACTGTTATGCCAGCCCGCATGGCCACGCAAGCCGGTATCCGTGCCATAGCCGACCCCCAGGCTGTACCGGTTGCGTTTAACCTCCTTTGCATTCACCTGGACAGGGATCAGCTCGTTGGTCTGTTCTTTGATTTTCGGCTCCACCAGCACCTGACTGAAATAGCCGGTGGCAAAGAGATCGGCTCGTAGTTGATTTAACAGTTTTAAGGAGAAAACATCCCCTTCCTTCCAGGGGATAAAGTGCTGGAACAAATCTGAGGTGATAATTTCCTGCTCAGTGGAGGTAGCTCCGAAATGGAAGAGGGGGCCGGTACTCAGGGTCAGCTCGATATTAACTGTTCCCTTTGCCGGATGCACCTTAACGGTATGGCGGGAAAACTTAACCTTAATGTAGCCATGCGCCATGGCCTGGAGGAGAATTTTCTTTTTGCCAGATTCATAGGAGGAATCGAGAAAAGCATCCCCTGGCTGCAAGGGGAAGGTATCGGCCAGATCTGTAAAAAAGGGGTCGTCTTTGCCCGCCCCCTCAGCCAGTATGGTGAAGGTCGCCACCTTTACTCTGGCACCGGATTCTACCTTATACAGAGCCTTCCAGCCGCCCTGTCCGTCTTTTTCCAGAACAGAATCCACCTTGACCGAATAATAGCCAAAGGGAGCCATGGCCTTCTGGATCTGCTCCAGGGCCTTTTTATGGAGCCTGCGGATATGGCGGCTGGACAGGTCTTGCTCCTCCTGATGCTGGGCGATCTGGAGGATGGCCATGATGTTTTTCTGCTCTTTTGTCTCAACCCCTGTCACCTCTACTGAGAGGGAAACGGCGTGACAGAGGACAGGGGACAGAAGGCAGAGGACGGAGAACAGCAGGCAGAGTCTTAGACAGGACAAGGAATAGTGAACAGGAAACAATTAAAAATGTAGCTTCATTCCCAGGTTCCCGTTCAAACCGCTGACATCAAGCTCACTGCCCAGTCTTCCTTCCAGTTCGGCAAAACGATAGACGATTTCCCCAAAGAGATGGAGCGGGGAATTGCCCAGGGCGATATCAAGCCCACCACCGCCATAGCCGCCGAGAGAGGAATCAAAATCAAACCAGTCAGAGTCAACATAAAGATAGGAAAAACCAGCCAGCAGATAGGGATCAACCTGAGCTCCAGGCAAAATGTGCAGTTGCAGACCCAGGTCAAAGGGGGTGATGGAGAGGTCGGATTCCAGTCGGGTAAACTCATCCTCTTCAAAAACATCCTCTGCAAAAATATAGGAGTTATCAAAAAAATAGACTCTGGCATCAAGGCGGAGAAAATCAGTAAACAGGGACAGACTCACCCCCAGGGCGCCGCCCCAGACACCGTCAAGATCGCTATGATCCCAATAACTTGCCATTCCGTAAAGGTCAATGGCTCCAGCAGGGGTGGAATAGAGCAGACCAGTGAGCAATAGTCCACTCATTGTCGTTTTTAGCTTTTTCATGGTTGCTTCCTTTTATTCAGATTGGATTTTAAAAATAGTACCCTTCTTTAGTCCATTCGTCAATTTGTAATCCACTTATGGCTGGCGGCCAGGGCCCAAGGGGGGATCTGGATAATCTGCTCTATCATGAACGGTGGGGACGGAAAAAGAGATCGACTAGGCTGCGGCCTGCTCAACATCAGCAACAAGCACCACTGAACCGCCCAGGAAGTCAATACTCTTGACCTGTACCCCGGCAACGGTCACAGGTGCTTCAAAAAAGGTGGACAGGACAACCCCGTCCTTTGTGACTTCAAGGGCAGTGACTGACTCCAGGACTGTTTCCCGGCTTCCCGCACGCTCTACCACTACGTTGAGTTGACACATTTTATTTTCCTCTGGTTATAAACTCAAAAGTTATGAACTCAAAGTTTTCAAATCAAAAAGCGAAACTCTCCCTTGCCCAGCAGGTCATGGAGATGCAGTATTCCCTGTAATATTCCGCTATCATCGGTAACAGCCAGCACAGTGATCTCTCGGGACTGCATGAGGCTGAGGGCATCTGCGGCCATCAGATCAGCCTTGATGGTTACCGGCTCCCAGGTCATAACATCGGAAATTCTAGTATTTTTCCTGTCCAATCCCACACCATCCCCTTCGATCAACAACCGTCGTATATCACCATCGGTTACAATCCCCTGCAACTGGCCGCTGTTGCTGACAATCAGCACTGCGCCAAGATTTTTGCTGTTCAGCTCTGCCACGGCCTGTTCCAGGTCAGCATCCGCCTGAACCCTGGGTACCTTGTCGCCAAAGAGCATCACCTCGCTCACTGCTACCTTGAGCCGTTCGCCCAGGCTGCCGCCGGGGTGATTACGGCGGAAATCCTCTGCCTTAAACTGCTTACGTTTGAGCAGAGCCACGGCCAGGGCATCGCCCAGAGCCAGGGTGGCGGTGGTGGAGCTGGTCGGAGCAAGACCCAAAGGACATGCCTCTCTGGGAACGGCAACATTGAGGGTGACAGCAGCATAGCCTGCCAGAGTGGAGTGGTCGCCGCCGGTCATGGCAATAATCTGCACGGCTCGTTCCTTGAGACTGGCCAGCAACCCATTGAGTTCGCTGGTCTCACCGGAGTAGGAGAGAGCCAGCACCACGTCCGTGGAACTGACCATGCCGAGATCACCATGCATGGCCTCCACCGGATGGAGAAAAAAGGAGGGGGTGCCAGTGGAGTTGAGGGTGGCGCAGATCTTCTGGCCCACTAGTCCAGACTTACCTATACCGGTGACCACCAGTCGGCTTGGACAGCCCATGATCAGGTCAACGGCCTGCTCAAACTCTGCTCCCAGCCGGTCACGAACAGCATACAGTCCTTCAGCCTCTACCGTGAGAACCTCTTGCGCTACTGCTATGGTCATTGCTTCCTCCTGATTATAAAAAATCTCAGCCAACATCGGCCAGGGAGATGGGATTGAGATCCCCGGCCAGAACAGCATGTTTCTTTCCCTGCCGGTCACGGATAAGATAGCGACCATCATCGGCCAGTCCCATGCCAACGGCACGGAGTATGTCCTTGCCAGAGTCATATTCCAGCTCTCTCCCTTGTAAATAATCCAATTCCCGCCATTGACAAAGTAATTTTTTCCTGTCCGCTGTCAACTGCTCCACTGCGAAAAGAATATGAACCACCAGGGACTGCAAGAGGAAATCAAGAGCGGGTATTGGCTGATCGGGCTTAAACAGGGTGATCACCTTACCTGCCAGGGCCGAAGAAAACTGGTGCAAAGGGGTAGTCAGATTCAGGCCGATCCCGGTAATGATGAAATTCGGTCGCCCACTGCTGCCGACACTGTCCGATTCGGTCAGGATGCCGCCCAGCTTGCGGTGATAGAGGAAGAGATCATTGGGCCATTTCAAACGGATGGGAGATGCTGTTGCTGTTTTCAGACCGTTACAGAGTCCGATTCCAACTGCCAGGGTGATCAGGGGCAGAACTCGGGTCGAACAGTCTGGTCGCAAAATAATGGAAAAATACAGTCCGCCGACTGGCGAACAAAAGGAACGTCCGGCTCGACCCCTGCCGCCTGTCTGCGTATCAGCATGAATCACTGTCGCATGTTCGACCCCGTCCTGCGCCATCTGCCGGGCCAGGCTGTTGGTCGAATCCAGGCTGGTAAAATGATGGAAATCCATAAAAAAACTCCTGACAAACATCCAGAAACAAAAAAACCCGACCTTTTCAGGTCGGGTTCTCTGTGATACTGGCTCCTCGGGACGGACTCGAACCGCCGACAAGGTGGTTAACAGCCACCCGCTCTACCAGCTGAGCTACCGAGGAACATAACTCAAAGTCTTTTTTATCTAATCAGGCCAGTGCCTGCACCTGTAATTGTCTGCGTGGTCGCAATTTGAAGATATTTATTAGCACAGTGAAATTCGATCGTCAAGTAAAACTTGTAAAAAGGGTTACGAAAATAGTTGCCATTATACGAAAAGCTCAGTATCAAAGCATGAATTCAACGTTCTTTTCATCTCCCCGGCCTTTTAGTGGGGGCGTAGCGCAGCCTGTTTAGCGCGCGTGCCTTGGGAGGAGGAGGGCGTAGGTGCG
>DAOVTM010000141.1 GCA_030633145.1 Desulfobulbaceae bacterium | reverse complement strand
TTCCCCTATTTCCTATTTCACACCGCGCTAAGTGTCTGAATTTGCAAAAAAACCAACAATCGGACCATCACAAAAGACAGAACAACACGGAATACGTGCTATTTTAACCGCCCTTTTTTAATGGCCAACGCCCTGAGTGTATGTGACTGTTAGAGTTGTAGAGCTGTAGCAGTCGTACATGGGATACCTCACGCTGATCGCAATGTGTAGATGTAAGCATCGACTATGCTTTCGTCTTTGAGCTTCACCTTTGCCAGCACACGCTCATAAGCATCACCTTCAAACTTATCAAGAGCCGCCCAATAGCCTGATAGGTGCTCCGAAGTGAAAAGAAACCCTTCGACTACTCCGCCATGTTCGTTGAGGTCAATGCCAGGGTAACCTAGTTCTGCCCCCCAACCTTCATGCCGCAGGTTCCCATTTACAGTAGCGGTCTCCCATGAACCTCCACCAATAGCTTCAAGTACATGCTCATTTGGCCGACCTGGACCTAGAGTCCCGTAAACAAATAGGTGTTCTATCACTGTTCGCACCACGGACAGCTATCGGCTGAACTAACCTGCCCCAAGATTTTACCGCCCAACCTGATACGAAGCTGTGAGCTTAGATAACCAATAAAAGGGGTCAGACTTGCCCTGGCGCACCGTTGCCCGCTCGTCCCTTGCATCTACTTGTTCAGAATGAATCCGAATGAATCCGGGGACAGGATACCGTTTCTTTTACAGATAACTGCTTAAATGGTATTATGTCCCCGGATTTTGCCCGGATTTTTGTCCCCGGATTTTTCAGTGATACCATTGTTAAGTGCTTTTATTTATGTCGTTATTTTAATGCGTTAGTTTAAGCTGGAACAGCAATCAATGGCTCAATCTTTGATAAGTCAATTGTTTCTTTTGCATGCCATAAGTTATAGTTGTCTTGCATTGTAAGCCAACTTTCAGGAGTTCTACCAAGGCACTTAGATAAACGTAAGGCCATTTCAGGGCTGATAGCACTTTTACAATTGAGTAGGCGTGAAAAAGTTGAGGGAGAAACGTGAAGTTTTATAGCGACACTTCGTGGTGATACGTTAAGAGGTGTTAAGTACACATCTTTAATAAATTCTCCTGGGTGAGGTGGGTTATACATAGTCATTAGTGATAATCCTCATAATCAACAACATAGGCATTGCCATCGTTGAAATCGAACACAATGCGCCAGTTTTTATTAACGTCAATAGCCCACAATCCGTTGCGGTTGCCAGTAAGATTATGAAGACGCCAGCCTGGAGTGTTCATATCTTCGATGCACGTTGCGGTATCAAGGGCAGTCAGTCTAAGACGTAGTTTTTGTTTATGCTTTGGTTGTATGCCTGCTACACTGCCAGTTTTAAAAAATTTTTGTAACCCTTTGTGCCTGAACGATTTAATCATAAGTGCATCATATATGCATGTTGCGCAACATGCAACATGCAACATGATTAGTATGGTTTAATTCTTCCGAGTGGTTTTTTTCAAGGTAGCAACACCTTTTCGTACAAGAATTTCATCCAATCGTTTGTTCGCAAGATTAAAACGTTTAGTTTCATTACGATGAATGTTATTAGGGTCAGACATGAATCCGTGAATCCGGACAGGAATCCGGGGACAGGATACAGTTTCTTTTACAGATAACTGCTTAAATGGTATTGTGTCCCCGAATTTTTTATTTAGCAAACATTTCTCGCAGAATACTCAATGTTTGATTCTGTGCTTTTGCACTGATGCTTCCAAGATTCTTAACAAGCCTTTTTTTATCTACTGTTCGTATTTGGTCTAAAACTATTTGCCCTTTCTTTTTTTGAAAGACACAAGATATTCGTGTAGGATATTTTCTCCCTTTTGTCGTCATGGGAGCGATGATAACTGTGCTAATATAACGATTCATTTCATCAGGTGAGATAACTAAATAAGGTCTTGTTTTTTGAATTTCGTGTCCAATTGTTGGGTCAAGAGTTACCAGACAAACATCAAATCGTTTTACTTCCATTCCCAATCTCCTTCATCCCATTGTGCAGGTAAAGCAGGATCAAGTAATGTGTCATCTTTGTTTGAAGCCATTGCTTTAAATGCTTTCTTCCAATTTGTACGTAGATTAGTAGGAGATTTAAGAATTAATTCGTGATTGCGAACCTCGATTTCAACTTCATTATGAAAACCACATTGTTCGAGTATTGGTTTTGGAAGACGAACGCCTTGAGAATTACCAATTTTAATAATAGATACCCTCATGATGTCACCTTTGCAGTATCCTCTTTAATTGTTATGGGGATCTTGTTAGCCTCGTTACCCATGCTCCAGCGTCCTGTAGCAGCCGCTGGAGCGGCAATTAAGGTTCCCACGCAGGAGCGTGGGAACCAGTAGGTCAAGCGAAGTACCATAAATTATAAAGAGGATACCCTTTGCAGTTAAATTTCCCGGAAATATTAAGATTTATTCGTGCCTACAAAGTAATTCCTCAAACGGATACTGTCAATGATTTTTTTGGGGCTGAAATTGGAAGGAATCAATCCATTTGCTGCGAGCTACAGGCTGTGTCAAGGTTCACTTTTTCTGATGCCGTGAGTATCACACTCCTCGCTTACGACCGGGCCATAACCGGGTATGCAGTTGCAACTGCAGCCGAACTGGCAGCTTTTCCTCCAGAATCAGGACGGCAAGTCGCTCAGGGGCAAGGGAAATCGTGACCGGGGAGAAGAGGATGGGCAGCAGAGGGAGCAACTGCCTTTCTCTGATAACCTGCACTGCCCAGAAAAAATCCTCTTCCGTGGCAAGGACGAATTTAACCTCGTCCCGGCTTCCCTGTCCCTGCCGTTCTTTCAGGATTTCCAGGTTCTGCCACCTGTTTTTTTCCGCCATGCCTGATCCTGGACATTTCACGTCCAGGATCACCCCGACCTCAACTGGCACCTGTTCTATTCCCAGGCTGCCACCAGTCTCCAGCAGGATTTCTCGTCCTGTTGCGGACAAGGTATCCAGCAACGGATACACCGCTTCCTGCAGAAGCGGTTCGCCGCCGGTAACCTCCACCATGACACCGGGATACTCCGCAAGCCAGTCCATGATACCGCCCATTGACATCATAGTGCCGCTTTCTTGCCAGGTATAGCGGGAATCACACCAGGAACAGCGCAGGTTACAGCCGCTCAAGCGGATAAAGGCACAGGGCAGACCGGCTCGGGTGGACTCTCCCTGGAGGGAATAAAACAGTTCGGAAACCCGCAACCGTCCCTTCATGGACAGCCCGGCAGCAGACTATGCACCGTAATAGATGACCCCGCTGGAGTCGGTCTCCCGAACCTGCACAGCATACAGTACATAGCGGTCACTTTGCAGACTCTCGCGTAACTCCGCAAAGAGAAACATGGCAATATGCTCGGATGAGGGGTTCTGATCCCGGAATGCACGATGCTCATTCAGGTCACAGTGATCCAGCTCATCCACCACTCGGTTCACCTCTTCTTTCAAGACCTTGAAATCAATGCCCATCCCCAGCTCATCCAGTTCTGAAACCCGTACCGTCACCTTGACCTTCCAGTTATGACCATGGGGAAACTCACAGTTGCCGGGATAATTGCGTAAATGGTGCCCCCCGGAAAAATGGGTTTTAATAAATATATCGATCATCTTTTCTCCTTGAATGAGTTCTGCTCATGCAACTTCTTGTTGAATTGTTCATGCGAAAGTTCATGCGAAAGTTCATGCTATAGTGGCAAACAACATCTGAACAGGGTATAGTATGTTCTTTTGGCATCCTTCATTTACCGGTTGACACTTTTTTATTAAGACAAATCTTTGCCGGTGCATAAAATGCACCCTACTTCGTTGAATGCACGGCATTTGGTAGGGTGCGTTTTACGCACCAGAAAGTGGCTGCAACCCCGAAAGTGTCAACTACTTTTGCAGAATTATGAAGGATGCCGTTCTTTTTATATACTTTTTACAAATAATACCACTATAACCTGAATGTAAGCAGGAATTCAATTCCTGTAAAGCTAGTTGATCCAGAGTACCACAATTACGCAGGATTAGCATTCAGGTTTCTGATAAGGAGAACCCCATGGCCGTTGTTTCCCCCTTTCAGGGAGTACGTTATAACCCTGAAAAAATAGAAAAATTAGAAAATGTAATCACCCCTCCCTACGATGTCATCAGTGCCGAGGCCGGGGCAGAATTCCTTAAAAAAAATCCCTTCTCCATGATTCGGCTGGATCTGCGCAACACCTCCCAGAACAGTACCGAGGACAATGGCCGCTATGAGGAGGCGAGAGATCTCTTCCAGGACTGGCAAAAAGAAGGGGTGCTGATCCATGACCAAAAACCTTCAATATATCTTTATTTTATCGACTACACCCATCCCGGCGGCAGCCGATTGACCCGCAAGGGACTGGTTGCCCTGGTCGGTCTCAGTGAATTTTCCCAGGGGATTGTCAAGCCCCATGAAAAGACCTTTAGCGGGGTCATTGCTGACCGGGTACGATTAATGGAGACCTGCCAGGCCCAGTTCAGCCAGATCTTCTCCCTCTACTCAGACCCGGAACAGCGGGTTATAGCCGAGCTGGAGAAAAAACGGCAACCTGAACCCATCTGCCGGATCAACGACCACGACAACAACACCCATACCCTCTGGCAGGTTACGGATCCTGATGCCCTGGAACTTGTCCAGCAGTTTTTTGCGGATAAACCAGTCTATATTGCCGACGGTCACCACCGTTACGCCACCTCTCTTGAATGCCGTAAACGAGCCCTGACCCGTAACCCGAATTTGCCTGCAAACCATCCGGCAAACAGTATAATGATGTACCTCTGCGGCTATGAAGACAGTGGTGTCTCAGTCTTGCCCACCCACCGGCTGGTCAAATATCCGGGCAGGATAGATGCGGAACAACTCTCTGAAAAAATGGCCTCGGATTATCAGGTGACAGAAATCAAAACAGGAGCCAGGGAAACCCTGATCGGTGAGTTGCTGAACCGGATGGACGAGGCGAAACTTGATACGGGCCTACCCGCATTCGGTGCCTATCATGCCGGGGAAGACCGGGGCTTTCTCCTCAGTACGCAGGATATGACACTCTCCGCTGTCCTGGCAGACAAACCGGATGAACTCAAGAAACTGGACGTGGTAGTGCTGTCAGAGCTGCTCATCAACAACTCTCTCGGCCTGAGCCATGAACAGTGTGTCAAGGAGAGCCTGATCTCCTATTTCAGTGATCCGGATACGGCTCTGGACGCGGCGGTCAAAGAGAGCGTACTCCAGGACGAACACACGCCTATCCTCTTTTTCCTCAACCCCACACGGGTAGAACAGGTGATCAAGGTGGCAGACAACGGGCTGATTATGCCCCATAAGTCCACCTATTTTTATCCGAAAATTATGACCGGGCTGGTTATCAGAAGCCAGAGAACAGATGACAGATGACAGAGGGGAGCCGTTCTTCTCATTCCGCTGCTTGCCCCAACAGTTCGATGCCTGAAATCACCAGGAACACTCTTTTCCAGGGTAAGGTACTCTGTTACCAGCATAAACACGGGTATCGTTTTTCCGTGGATGCGGTTCTTGTGGCTCATTTCTGCAAGCCATCCCCTGCTGCCAGAGTCCTGGATATCGGATGTGGGTGCGGGGTCATCGGCCTGATACTCTGCAGCCGGTATGCACGACTCACTGTGACCGGACTTGAGTTGCAGTCGCCGCTTGCCCGACTCACCCGGAAAAACATCGCCGCCAACCAGCTTGAGGAGCGGTTCACAGTCTGCGAGGGTGACCTTTGCCAAGTACGGACAACAGACCAGCTCAAACCAGAATCCTTTGACCTTGTAGTTACCAATCCCCCCTATCACAAGACCGGAACCGGTCGCCTCAATAATCAGGATGAACAGGCCATTGCCCGCCATGAGCTGACAGCAGACCCGGATTCTGTCATGGCTGCCGCCGCCTATTGTGTCAAGAATCGGGGTTCAGTGGTCTGTGTCTATCCGGCGACCCGGCTGGTAACAGTGATTACGGCCATGGAACAACACCGGCTTACAGTAAAAAGAGTGCAACCGGTGTACAGCTATCCCGAGGACAACCGAGCCAGGCTGGTACTGATTGAAGCGGTAAAAAACGGTGGTGAGGAAATAACGCTCCTGCCGCCACTGTATATTTATCAATACCCGGATGGTTCCTGTTCAGCGGATGTTGATGCCATGTATCACCTGGAGAAACTCAAATAAGCAGATCCAGACAGGGTCTGTGCAGGACATTTTTCGTCATTCCCCCTGTTTCTACATCAGGTAGAAACTTATATTTTTCCTTGTCTGCCAAGAGTTATCCTGATATTGTTTAATTCAGTATAACTATTCCGGCATGTTTTTACTGTACTCAGTGTACAAGGACACTGACAGTATTCAGCCCTATCCATTTTCTCCGGAGGTGTTCCATGAAGAGAGTCATAATTCCCCTGCTTTCATTGCTGTTGGCTTTAACATTGCTGCCCTGCCAGGCTGCGGAAAAGGAATTTGAAGAACTGAAGGCGCAACAGGTAAAGGAACTGCTTGATTCGGGACAGGAGATGATGCTTCTGAACGGGGTGAGCGATATCATGTTCAACCAGGGGTTTATTCCCGGCTCAACCAATGTTGTTCTGGAGGATATTCCCACCTCGGATCTGATGCCCGGTGATCTTGACACTCTCATTGTCTCCTACTGCATGGGACGCAGGTGATGGATCCATCTCGATTCCGCCAGGTCGGCGGTAAAACGCGGTTACACAAATGTTAAGGTCTTTACCGATGGTATTCCCGGATGGGTCAAGGCTGGTTATCCTCTTGATACCTCTCGATCTGTTCCCAAAACGAATATTCCCACTGTCACCTGGAACCAGTTGCAGGCTCTGAGGAACACAGTCACGGTATTTGAATTGACCCGGCCCAAGACACGAAAAGCTCTCGGCTATATTCCCGGTGCTATAAATATCCCCATGCAGGAACTCACCCGCCGGTTTGCCGAGATCCCAATGGACAAATTGGTTATTATTGTCGATTATAACGGCAAACAGTACCAACATGCTGGCAGTTGGCTCCTGGCCAATGGCTATAAGGATGTCAAGGCTCTGAGCGGAGGTCTTATTGAGGCGGTACGCAAGGGAGCCAAACTCCCTCGTGAGAAGTAAGGAACGGACACGAAATATATGACGGAAAAAATAACCATCAGGTCTCTACTGCTTACGGTCTTTATCGTCACCCTGGTCGGCATTGGTTCACTGACTCTGGGCGGATATGTTATCTTGCAGTCTAATATCGATGTTGCCAGGGAACTGCGGAATCGACAGACTGAGAAAATTACGATTATTGAACAGGTTGACAGTCAGAGTCGAAGTATTATCGCCAATATTGTACTCAGTGTCGGTTCCGGTCAGAGCAGTGACCTGGAACAGGCCGGAAAAGAAAATGAGGAACTCAAGACAACCCTGATAAGGGCAAAGAAAATGCGTATCAGTCCCGACGCGCTCAAGCGCATTGATGCTGCCCGTCAGGAACTGTTTGTTGCCGGAGAACTCTACGTTGACCGCATTATTGCCCAGGATTTTGCACAATGGGCACCTCTTGAAGAGCAGTTCAAGGGCAAGAAAACCGTTTTATATCAGTCCATCGAGCAATTGAGAATCTCGGTCAAAGATGAGTTTAACACTACTCTGGATGAGCTGATTCGTCAGAGTGAGCAGGGACTCAGGGTTGCCATGACCATAGCGGTGGTCGTGCTTCTCTTTATTCTTTTTCTCTATATGATGATCTTTAAAAGTGTTATCACCCCTATCAAATCAGTCATTTCCATGCTTACCGACCTGGCCGAGGGTGCAGGAGATCTCAGCAAAACAATCAGCGTGGACTCGGAAGATGAGTTCGGTAAAATGGCTCACCTCATGAATCGGTTTATTGCGAACATAGGTGGCATGGTCAGAGATATTCGTGGCGCAGCTAACACCATTGCAAGTCATTCCAACGAATTAGCCTTGTCATCTGCTCAACTCGTGGACAGCTCTAATACCCTTACCGGACGTTCGGAAAATGCCAGTGCCGCCACAGAGGAGATGAATGCCAACATCAACGCCATGGCTGGCACCAGCGAAGAGATGAGTGTCAATGCCGCTAATGTTTCCAGTATTGCCGAACAGATGAGTGCCAATATGGAGACTATTACCACGGCGGTCGAAAGGATGAGCGCAGGCATGGGGGATATTCTGTCCAAGGCCAAAGAGGGTGCTGATATCTCTGCCAAGGCCAATAAAACTTCCCTGGATGCCACTTCGACCATGGAGGCACTGGGCGAGACAGCTGTTCAAATCGGACAGATTACCGAAGTCATCAGGAATATAGCGGAACAGACCAATCTTCTTGCGCTGAACGCCACCATCGAGGCAGCCTCAGCGGGTGAAGCGGGCAGAGGCTTTGCCGTGGTGGCGAGTGAAATCAAGCAGCTGGCTCGTCAGAGTGCCGTCGCAGCGGAGGATATTGCCAGGCAAATCGAAGAGGTACGAACCAGCACTGAAGAGGCGGGCGGTGTTATCAGCAATGTTTTTGAAAGCGTGGGCAGGATGAACACGACCTCAGAGGCGATTGCCGCCAGTATCAGGGAACAAACCGAGGCGACCAATGTTATTACCAGCAGTATCAGCCAGGCAAATGGTGGTATCAATGAGATTGCTGAGTCAATTGCTGAGTTGGCCAAGGGGGGCAGCGATGTCTCCAACAGTACAACCGAGGCTGCCAGAGTTACCAGTGACGTGAGCCGTGACATTCATGAACTCCATCAGGTAGCCAGGGTTTCAGGAGAAGAAGCGGGCAAGGTACATTCCAGCTCAGAGAGTTTAGCTGTTATTGCCGAGCAGCTTGAGGAGATGGTGCGGAAGTTTACCCTGGAGCAACCGCAAGATTCAGGGGACAGGTAATTAATACAGAATTTCCTTGAGGGAGCTGCCCCTTTTCTTACTATTCTTATTCTACTCTTTTTTTGCTATAACTTTGACGTTTTTCTATTTACCGACCTTTGATTCTTGACATGAAATTTATCAATTGATATAATTAACAATCATATCTACTCCCTTTTCCGGGATCATTTCAACAACAGGAGGTATCTCCATGAACAGGCAAAAATTATGTTTTTCTCTGTTAGCAGCTCTGCTGACAACAGGACTGGCGGTCAGTCATGTAACAGCAGAAAACAAGGTGGTTGTTATTCCACTTGGGAGTTCCAGCAGCAGCCTCTGGTCTGAAGGAAGCAATGATGACATCTTCCGCTTGAACGGTAATGTGGGTATAGGAAAGAATACCTCGGGTACTCGTTTGGATGTGAACGGAGT
>DAOVTM010000195.1 GCA_030633145.1 Desulfobulbaceae bacterium | reverse complement strand
TGGTCAGCGTGGGTGAAGAATCAATTGAATGCTGCAATACCGGGGAGGCAGACGCAACCAGCCGGGGAGCATCCATTCACACCTCTCTCTGTGACGAGGTCTGCACATTGGAGACTGAACTCCTGGTACTGATCAAGGCGGACAGATTGCTGTCCATGGTTGACCGCACTCTCTCTGGAACGTAGGAGATTTACTACAACTTAATTTACTACAATTTAATATGGTACAACGCAAGCCTGTAACGCTCCTTATTGTCGATGATTCCAGAATCTTTCGTCATGCCCTGGAGGCATTACTGGAACCTGAAGAAGATGTGGAAGTCATCGGTTCGGTCTGGAACGGCTTAAAAGCACTGGAATTTATCGAAAAAACCCGTCCTGATCTGGTTATTCTCGATTACCAGATGCCTGAGCTGGACGGTCTGGGTACTTTAAGGGAAATCAAGAAGATCAACCGCTCCCTGAAGGTAAAAATTGGAGTGATCATGATCAGTGCCCATAGCCGCAAGGGAGCCGATATTACCCTCAAGGCTCTTGAGATGGGTGCCTTTGAATTTATTGCCAAGCCTGACAGCGATTCTCTGGCCAGAAATATTACCGTTCTATACGAGCAGCTGATTGGTAAAATCAGAGCATTCTCCCGCCAGGAACCGACAGTGCTATCACGGGACATGCCAGTGCCGCTCAAGAAAACCAAGGCCACGGGTATGGCTCCGCAGATACGGTCGAGACAGACATCCGCAGGCAGTATCCGCGCTATTCTCATTGGAGTTTCCACCGGCGGGCCCAAGGCATTGATGGAAATTATGCCGCCCCTCTGTGACAGGATTGAAATACCAATCCTCATTGCCCAGCACATGCCAGCCACCTTTACCCTGTCCCTAGCAAAGAGTCTTGACTCCAAATGCAGCCACCAGGTACTTGAAGCCGCTGACAGGACAATAATTAAACCGAGCCACGTATATATAGCCCCGGGTGGAAGACATACCGAGGTGGTACAGCAGGGAGAAAAAATTCTCATCCGGATCAATGACGCTCCTTCAGAACAGGGATGCCGTCCCTCAGTGAATGTTCTCTTTCAAAGTGGTGCCAGGGTCTATGGCGGCGATGTCCTCGCTGTCATCCTGACCGGCATGGGAGAGGATGGCACCCAGGGCGCAGCAGCACTGAAAGACAGGGGGGCGATGATTATAGCCCAGGACGAGGCAAGCAGCGTGGTATGGGGAATGCCGGGCAGTGCGTACCGGGCAGGTGTAGTTGACCGCCTTGTTCCGCTCTCTGTTTTGCCTGAGACCATTACCGAAATTATAAATAGAATTCCGCATGGTTGAGAGTTAGCATGTTCTCACTGATCCAGAATAAATGGCTGAATTTTGGCATTACGACCAAAATTCAGCTACTCTTTTCTACCCTGGTGCTGGCCTGTCTTGTTGTGGTTCTGGTTGGCTTCTTTAATAATCGTCGATCTGTAAATAAACTCAAAGATACCACTGAGGTACTGCTACCAGCAGCCCTGCTCAGCCAACAGGCTGTGACAGGCTTTGTCGAACAGTTACGACTCTATGAAGACGCTATACTCATTGGAGATACATCCATGCTCCAACAGGGTGTGGAAAAATCTAACCATGTTGCGCACTTGCTTGAACAACTGTCTATTGTTGTTGACGAAAATAAATATCAAAACAAGATACATATAGCAAAAATACAACAGGATCTGGACTCTTATACCCGCCAGGCCGACAGAATTTTTGTCCTGATGAACAAGTGGAGCAGCGGGGAAAATGATGAAAATGATGAAAACATAGAGGATACCTTACAAAAAAACGGAGCGCAGCTCAGGAAACTTGCCACCGGCCTGCAGGATCAGTTGGCCACAGTCAACGTGAACTGCCGTCTTTTTCTGGAAAAGCAGCTCTCTGATATTGGTGCCTTGGCAAGACAGGGGCAGGTGTGGGGTTCCCTGCTGGCATTCTGGGCTATATGCCTCTTACCGCTCATTTCCTTTTCTCTTGCCCGTATCATTACCCGTCCTGTTATAGCACTGGCTCAAACCGTTCGACGGGTTACTGAAGAGGGGTGGAGCAACCTCCCAACAGCCAGGGGAAATGATGAGGTGGCTGATTTAACCCGTGCCTTTACAAATATGGCATCCTCTCTCCAGCAGTGGGAGGGGGAACTGCGGCAGCATCATGACAACCTTGAAAAACAGGTACAGGAACGTACCAGTGCTTTAAAGGAAAAGAATGAACTTTTACACCGAGAGATCGAAGAGCGGCGTGAGGCTCAGGAGGCTGCGGCAAGAGCCAGGGAAATGGCTGATAGTGCCAACCAGGCAAAAAGCACCTTTCTGGCCAACATGTCCCATGAGATACGCACTCCCATGAATGCGATTCTCGGCTTTACGCAACTAATGGAACGTGATGACAGCCTGAACACCGCTCAGTTGAGAAATATAGAAATCATCAGCCGCAGCGGAGAGCATCTCCTGGCCCTGATTAATGATATCCTGGAGATCTCCAAGATTGAGGCCGGTCGCATCAATATCAATCCTTCCAACTTTGATCTGTATGGTCTGCTGGATGACTTGCGGGTAATGTTCCTTATACGTACCCAAGAAAAAAAACTTCGTTTTAATATCGACTCTGAAGAAGACCTGCCGCAATATATCCTTTCCGACGAGGGAAAGCTGCGGCAAATCTTGACCAACCTGCTGGGAAATGCGGTAAAATTTACCGATCATGGCAGTATAGCCATGCGGGTTAGAATATCCGGTACAATGGATAAAATGCTGGAGGTTGAGGTGGAAGACACTGGCTGCGGGATTCCGGTCAATGAGCAGAAAAATATCTTTGAGAAGTTTCACCAGTCAACCAGCGGTATTAATGTTAAAGGAGGAACCGGCCTCGGCCTGGCCATCAGCCGGGAGTACGTCCAGCTTCTCGGTGGTACAATAGTGCTGCGAAGTGAGTTGGACAAGGGGAGCTGTTTTTCGTTTACCCTTCCTGTTGAGGAAGCTTCAGCAGAGTTCAGCGCAATCCACAGGGGTAAAAAGCGCTGGGTGACCGGCCTGGCTCCAAACCAGGATCCATGCAAGGCTCTGATTGTCGATGATCGTGATACCAATCGTGCCTTTCTTGTCAACCTGCTCCAGCTGATTGGCTTTAAGGTAGAAGAGGCCATTAACGGAATGGAGGCAGTAGAACTTACCGCATCATGGAACCCTGACATCATTCTGATGGATATTAACATGCCGATTATGAATGGATATGCGGCAACAACGCTCATCAAGCAGCAACACAAAACGCTGCCTATCATTGCGGTCACTGCCAGCGTCTTTGAGGATGACTTTCATAGAATCATGGATGCGGGCTGTGATTCCTATATACGCAAACCGTTTAAGGAACAGGAAATCTTAGATGTAATCCGGGAGTTTACCGGAGTAGAGTACGTCTATAAAGAAGAAAAGGTTTCCAAGGAGCGGAAGACGATACCTGCCTTATCTTCGTCTTCTCCCACGAAAAATTCTCTTGCTGATAATCTTGCCATCCTGCCCGGTCGATTACGTTCCAGGATGGCATTAGCCGCTATTACCCTTGAAAGTGATGTACTCCTTGACTGTATCGCTGAATTGGACGATGAGTTGCCCGGGCTTGCTGCAACCCTGAACGGCATGGTGGAACGGTACGCCTTTCAGGAAATTGGTGAATTGCTCCAACTGGAAAAGGAATAATAATGGACAAAAAGAATGGATAATGCAATGCACGAAACTGAGAGCCAGACTATTCTTGTAGTGGATGATAACGTGCAGAACCTTAAACTGCTGGAGAGCCTGCTGCAACAGGCAGGATACCGGGTACGGCCCGCCCTGAACGGGGCAACCGCTCTCCATGCTGCTGCTGTTTCTCCGCCGGCACTGATATTGCTGGACATCAATATGCCGGGAATGAATGGCTTCGAGGTCTGCCGCAGTCTCAAGGAGGATGAAAACTTACGCAATATTCCTGTTATATTTATTAGCGCACTCAATGACACCTCAGACAAGATTGAGGCATTTGAATGTGGTGGTGTCGATTATGTGACCAAACCATTCCAGTTCAGAGAACTCCAGGCCCGTCTGGAGACCCACCTCACCCTCCATGATCTGCGCCAGGATCTTGAATTGCGGGTTTGCCAGCGCACCTCGGAGCTGGAGGAGGCAAATCGCAGATTGCAGCATGAGATGGAGGAGCGAAAGCGTCAGGAAAACGAAAAATCAGCCCTTGAAAAGCGACTGCGCCAGGCGGAAAAAATGGAGTCCCTCGGGCTGATGGCGAGCGGTATTTCCCATGACTTCAACAACCTGTTAGCCCCGATTATCGGCTACTGTGATCTACTTGAGGCATCACTGCCGGAAGATGACAGTAAAAACAGAGACCGGGTCCGGAAAATCATCAAGGCGGGCATGCAGGGCAAGGATATGATCCAGCAGATCCTTTCCTTTAGCAGAAAAAGTTCCTCTGACAGAGTGGTTATGGAGATGTATCCCCTTGTGCAGGAGGCGATATTCCAACTGGAGGCAGTTTTTCCAGAAAATTTTTCTATCCTGCCCAGGCTTGATAAAAAGTGCGGCCGGATACTGGGCGATGGGTCACAGCTGCTCCAGGTGATAACGAATATAGGCATCAATGCCTCCCATGCGATGAAGGATGACAGTGGAACCCTCACCATTGAATTACGCAGGGAGACTTTTAAGCAGGATGAACGCTGTCGTCATTACAAAGTAGAACCCGGATACTATATTTGCCTGGAATTATGCGATAACGGTACAGGCATTGAAGAAGAGCTGCTGGAACGTATCTTTGAACCATTTTACACCACCAAGGAACAGGGGCAGGGAGCCGGGATGGGTCTTTCCATGGTGCATGGTATTATCAAAACGCATTGTGGTTCCGTGACTGTTGAATCGACTCCAGGGCAGGGAAGTTGCTTCACCATTATGTTGCCCCGTACTGAACAGAAAGTGGCACAGCCTGTCCCGAAAACGGAAACAGCCGCTCCTCCCCCTGAGAGTGGCGGCAGGATCATGATCATTGATGATGACAGCGCAATGACAGTCTTATTTGAAGAAATACTGAAAACAGCAGGCTATAATCCAGTCACAAGCAACAACAGCCTTGCAGCACTGGAACTGCTTACGGAGCAAGCAGATGATTTTATTCTTGTTTTGACGGACATGAATATGCCTGGCATGAATGGGATTGAGCTGAGTCAGAAAATTTCAGCCTTGAACAAGGAGCTGCCCATTATCCTGATATCAGGTAATGTGGAGGCGCTTGATCAAGATGAAATGAAGAATCTCGGTATCCGAAAACAGATCAGCAAACCTGTTACGATGCAACAACTTCTTTCAGATATTAATGAGGTTTTGTAACCAATGAATATTCGTTCAATAAGCATCTCCGCAAAAATATTTATAGCCATTTTTATCCTCATTGCCGGTTATCTAATAACCACAATCTCCTTTTCCATCAACGGCAGCCAGGCGGAAAAACGACTGCTCAATGTTTCAGGAGATTATTTCAGTGCGGCCCAACTCAGCCAGCATGCGGTAACGTCCTTTGACGAATTGCTAACAGCGTACCAGGATGCGGTGTTACTTGGCGATGAGGAGTATATTCAATCAGCCAGAGAATACAAAGAGGCTGTGGCTGCCCGGCTCAGTGAAATTATCAGCCTCACAGAGATTACCTCACAGTCCAGAAAAGAAAACAAGGATATTTTATCCCTCACACAGTTGTTTACCGTTGCCGCTGAACCTGTTTATCTACAGATGAGCAAGGGTTCGGATGATGGAGAACTCCTCAAGCAGGGGGTCGTACTTAGTGAACAGGCCAACCTGATAAAAGAACGACTTGACCGTTCAGAGCAACAATTCGCCGATGAGCTGAAAGCGGAGACCAGGGCAATCGCCCAGTCGCTCAAGTCTCAACGTATTCGTAATATTTATATTTTTATTGGCGTGGTGACCGGAGTCCTCCTGCTCTCATTTTTTATTATTATCAAGTATCTCACCACCCCACTCGGTAACACCGTTGCCATGATGCGTGATATAGCGGAGGGTGAGGGAGACCTTACCAAACGGCTGCATATCGCATCGAGAGATGAAATCGGCAATCTCTCCCTCTGGTTTAATAATTTCATACAAAATATCCAGTCAATCATCAGTTCAGTTGTCCACAACTCCAAGCAGCTTGAAAAAGCCTCCTCGGTTCTTACCTCCACAGCAGCACAGCTCTCCAGCGGGGCGGGTGAATTAACTCGTCAGGCTGAAAACGCCTCGTCGCTTACACACCAGATTAAGGAACATGTTAATAATGTCAATACAACTGCTGAAACCATGTCGCACAAGGCCTCCTCTATTGCCCAATCCGCCAGCCAGACCTCTGAGCATGTGACTTCTGCGGCAGCTGCGGTAGAGGAGATGAATAGTACCATTAACGAAGTCGCCCGCAGCTGCGCCAGTGCCCAGCAACTTGCCGATAAAGGAGCTGTGGAGTCCGCCTCCGTAAAGGAAGAGGTGGAAAGTTTAAACCAGGCAGCCCAGGAGATCGGTACTATTACGGAAATCATCAGCAGGATTACCGAACAGGTCAACCTGCTGGCTCTGAATGCGACCATTGAGGCTGCCAGTGCCGGCGAGGCAGGACGAGGCTTTGCCGTGGTAGCCAATGAAATCAAAGAACTGGCTCGCCAGACTGCTGATGCCACTGCGGGAATTAGCAGCAGCATCGAGTCTATTCAGGAAAAAACAACCGGTGTGCTGCACTCTATTAACAAGGTGAGTGCTGCAACTAATGATGTCAACGATATTACCATCAGTATTGCCGCTGCAGTGGAAGAGCAATCTGTCACTTCTGCGGAGATCAGCAAGATGGTAAGCCACGCTGCCCATAATGTGGAAGAGGTCTCTGAGGATGTGGAGGCGTTGACAACCAGTATCACCGGCACCATTGTCACCAGCATTGCAGAGGCAGCGGAACAACTTGGTAACGTGAGTGAAAGCGTGCAGGAGATGAAAAAAGTTGCGGCAGAGACAAGTTCATCGGTGAGTGACATTGATGAAGCCAGTGCGAATCTGTCTCTGCTGGCATCTCAGTTAAAAGGGCTTGTCAGTAAATTCAAGCTTAAATAAAAAGTGTGCAATTTTCAGTTTTCAGTAAACCAGAGGAAAATATGAAGTGAAACACTTCGAGCTTTACATTGGCACAGCCATTTGCGCATGTCGGCTACCAACTTAAGGCGGGACAAATCGCAATTTCAATCAGATAACTCATATTGCCCCCTGGTTCCCACGCTCCTGCGTGGTAACTTTGAATGACCGCTCCAGCGGTCGATGCGAGACAGACGGAGTCTCGCAGGCTCGCTTACCTGGAGCGTAGGAACGAGAGGAGGTTAAAAAATGTCCCGGCTAAAGTTGGTAGCC
>DAOVTM010000349.1 GCA_030633145.1 Desulfobulbaceae bacterium | reverse complement strand
CCTTACTATTTTTGTTGTGTGAGCAAAAAACATTAAAATTAGCTTATGTGAATGAAGTAAAGATAAAACATCCTATCTTCTTTGGGATAATTTCTTATCTTAGTGTCTGTTTGTGTGAATCTCTATTAAGACTGTTCTTTCCTGAATAGGTATACCTTTGCTTTCTGAGTCCATTGTATGGAAAAGTGAAGAGTTAATGGCAGAAGTTTAATGGTAGTTATTCACGGATTTATTACAAGGTTGACAGAGTGGGAGAGCGGGATTATTATACTTATCTTGAATAAAAGGTAATAGTGTGATTACTATGTAATATTGATAAGTTATGTGATGCGTTTTGAGGTGAAAAAATGCCTGTATATGAGTACGAATGTCCGGCTTGCGAGAAGGTGTTTGAGATGCAGCAGCGGATGAGTGATGCCCCCCTGACCGTGTGTCCGGATTGTGAGGGAAAGGTAAAAAAAATAGTTTCAATGAGTTCTTTTCATCTTAAGGGCGGTGGATGGTATTCTGACGGCTACAGTTCCAGGGCCGATTCCGATGATGGAAAAACCGGAGGCAGTAGTGATGGAAAAA
Organism: Desulfobulbaceae bacterium; assembly: GCA_030633145.1. Taxonomy (GTDB): domain Bacteria; phylum Desulfobacterota; class Desulfobulbia; order Desulfobulbales; family Desulfobulbaceae; genus DAOVTM01. The sequence goes on along the minus strand of DAOVTM010000349.1, from coordinate 4,031 downwards.
CCAAGCCTGCCAAGGATGCTAAGGATACCAAGGATACCAGGGATGCCAAAGCGATGCCTCCATGCAAGGGTGGGGCGAGTAAGAGTTGTGAGAAATGCCCTGCCGCCACCTGACACTGTGTCGTTTGGCTATGAAATCCCTGTTTGGAGAAGCCTTTTGGCCTGGCATGAGAATGATTAACAGGTTTTGATTGACAGGGGTTTGTATTCATTGGTACTCTTAACTGAAGCAATCAGTATTCTGGTTGCATATATAAAAGGAATAAAAAATGGAAGATGTGCAGGAAGTAGCAAATAGTTCAGGTTCATTTATCGACAAGGTTGTTGATTTTGTCCAGTCCACCAACCTGCCTGAGCAGATACAGGAAGTCGATATTGTCGCTCTTTTCACTAATCCATGGTTTCTGGCACCCTTTGTAGGTCTGGTTGGCTGGCTGGTATGGAAACAGGCATTTAAGGAATTGGTGCTTGTCGTTATTGTTATAGCCATGTGGTGGGTATCAGGAACTGAATATATGTCATCCCTGGTTGTTGGTGAGGAATTACAGTTGGCTAAGGTCTTGCCTGTGCTTGGCGTCGCCTGCGTGATACTTGGCTTTGTAATTTACATGTTCTTCGGTATGTCTTGACCGAATCATTGCAGTACATTTAATTAAAAAACGTCATGGGATTCAAAAATTCGGTATATACAGTAACGGCTGAAGAGGATTGTCCGCTTTATAATGTGGATGAGGAATTTGAGATACTGGATTCCGCTCTGACAGTTGAGTCGGAAAAACCAGCCTGTCTCATACTGGTTAAGGCTATTACTGAATCCCTTGACGCTCCAAAAACTGTCCAGCGTATTACCCAGCGCGGTATACAGCGGGACAAAATAGAGTGTGGCGGATGTACCGGCAAGCTGTGGTTTGAGCTGAAGCAGGAAAAGGCATTTTCCACCCTGCAGATGAACATGCTCAAAATTGCAGACAAGCGTGCCAAAATGCAGCACGCAGAAGAATTTTTTATTCAGCTGCGCAAGATGAAACAGTTTGAGCTTCTCGAAGATCGCGACCTGCGTGATCTTACATCCATGTTGAAGCGCAAGGAATTTGGTCCGGACAAGATTCTGATAACCGAGGGGGTAAAGGGAACCCGTCTCTATGTTATATTATCCGGATCTGTAGCCATTATCAAGGGGGATAATGAAGTCCTTCTTGAGATGGGGACAGGTGAAATATTTGGCGAGATGAGTCTGCTCTCCGGCGAACCGGCTACCACCTCTGTTCACACCCGTACAGACGCAATCTTTGCCACCCTTAACGGCAAAGATCTTAAGTTTATTCTCAATAAATACCCTGTCCTGCAAATTTTCTTTTACCGGCTACTGGTCAATCGGGCTCAGGTTAATTTACTGCGTGCCGGAAAAATCAGTTCGGGCATGAGTGGTGAGCTTGTTGATATAAACTCAGTGGAACTCTTTCAGTTGATTAATGCGGGTGGAAAATCAGGTAAGGTTGATCTGGTTTTTTCCGATGGCCGGGCTGCCCTTCTGTTCAATGAAGGAGAAATTGTCTATGCTTCCTACGAGGAGCTTGAGGGTAAGGAAGCAGTGTTTGCCTTACTTGCCAAGAGTAAGGGGTCTTTTACCTATACAACAGGTTTGCTGAAGAAGGACAGGAAGTTTGAACCCCTTGGCGGATTTATGGGGTTGGTCATGGAAGGGCTGCGCCGTATAGATGAAGTTGATGATGAGTAAATTTTGAAGCATTCCCCATTTCCCCAACCAAGTGTGGAGCGGTATGGAATATCGTGACGCAGTATTTATAGTCACCGAAGAAGAATCCTGCCCGATTTATAACGTAGGTGAAGAATTCGAGATTCGGGATGGCATATTGACAGTGGAATCGGAAAAGCCTGTCTGCCTGTTGATGGTCAACGAACTATTACGGAGTGTGACCGGAGCCAAATCCCTTGAGCGTCGTTTTACTCAGCAGGGGATGCAGAGAACCAACCTGGAGTGCGGTGGCTGCACCGGGCTGATTCGACTGGAATTTAAAAAGGAAAAGGCATTTTCCACCTTGCAGATGAATCTTCTCAAGGTTGCGGAACAGCGTGCGAAAATGCAGTATGTCGAACAGTTTTTTGATCTGCTCCGGGGGATGGATCTCTTTGAGCCGCTTGACGATATTGATCTGCGTGACCTGGCACTGATGTTAAAGGTGAAAAAATATGGATCCCATAAGATTTTGGTTGAAGAGGGAGAGCCGGGAACTCATCTCTTCATTATTTTTTCCGGTACGGTTATTGTTACCAAGGATGATCAGGAGGTCATCGCCGAGATGGGACCCGGAGAAATTTTTGGTGAAATGAGCCTGTTGTCTGGTGAGAAGGCATATCCCTCAGTCCATTCTAAAACAGCCGTTAAGGTGGCGACACTCAATACCAAGGACTTTAAACATGTCTTAAAGAAGTTTCCAATCCTGCAGATTTTCTTTTATCGGGTTCTGGTCAATCGTGCCCAGGAAAACTCAATGCGCTCCGGCAAGATAAGTTCCGGCATGAGTGGTGATCTCCTTGACATCAACTCTGTGGAGCTTTTTCAGATGATTAACTCCGGCGGCAAGTCCGGCAAGGTAGAGTTTTCCTTTCCCGACGGTCCGGCAACGATCCTGTTCCACGAGGGAGAGATTGTTTTTTGTCAATACGGGAAAATAGATGGCAAGGAGGCTATATTCTCAATTCTTGCCAAGCAACAGGGTACCTTTACCTACAGCGCAAGTCTTTCACCCGAGGATAAGGAATTACCGGTTCTGGGAGGATTTATGGGACTGGTAATGGAAGGGTTACGCCGAATAGACGAGGAGAACGAAGAAGAAGAATAATGGGTAATGGGTAATGGGGTAATGGTAATGCTGCTACCTGATGAATTTCAGGAAAATTTGCTGAAAATCAGGCATGCATTGGTGCCGCCAAAGCCGTAGCTGTTTGACATCACTGTTTGCAGTTCTTTCTGTATCGTTTCAGTGACAATGTTCATGTGCGCCGCCTGGGGATCAAGTTTATCAATATTGGCGGATGCGGCGATGAATCCATTGTTCAGCATTAGCAGACTGTAGATAGCCTCATGTACACCTGCCGCTCCCAGAGAATGACCGGACAGTGATTTTGTGGAGCTTATTGGAGGTATCTGTTTGCCAAAAACCTGGCGAATCGCATCCAGTTCCACCAGATCGCCAATGGGAGTCGATGTTCCGTGGGCGTTTATATAGTCGATGCTGTTTTCTGTCATCTCCAGAGCCATTTTGATGCAGCGGGCTGCTCCCTCTCCCGATGGAGCCACCATCTCAAATCCGTCAGCCGTTGCTCCGTAACCGACTATTTCTCCATAAATTGTTGCCCCTCGTCTGCGGGCATGTTCAAGTTCTTCCACTACCACCACTCCGGCACCATTGGCTACCACAAAACCATCCCGGTTAAGATCATAAGGTCGGCAGGAACGCTCAGGTGTGTCATTGAATCTGGTTGATAATGCCCCCATGGCATCAAACATGGAGGTCTGCGTCCAGTGTTCTTCATCACTGCCGCCCGCAAAGACGATATCCTGTTTGCCCAGTTGGATCTGCTCCATGGCAGCCCCGATACAGTGGGCACCGGTGGCGCAGGCAGAGGAGATAGAGTAGCAGGTTCCTTTGATTTTAAACGGTGCTGTTAATCCGGCAGATACGGTGCTGCTCATGGTTCGCGGCACCATAAATGGACTCAGCCTCCGCAGACCTCTCTTTCGCATGACATCGGCGGTCGCAACAACATTTCCAGCCGAAGTACCGCCGGAACCGCAGATGAGACCGGTGCGGGGAGAGGATACATCATCCTCCCTGAGTTGTGCATCGTCAATGGCCTGTTGCATGGCAATATAGGCAAAGGCAGCAGCGTCACCCATAAAACGGAGGATTTTTTTATCAACATGCTCTTTGACATTGATTCGGGTAAAGCTGCCGATCCGGGCGCGAAGGCCAAGCTCTTCATAGGGCGGATGATAGTGTATCCCTG
>DAOVTM010000219.1 GCA_030633145.1 Desulfobulbaceae bacterium | reverse complement strand
CATCGAACGTCCAACATCGAACGTCGAATGAATTAAATACGACACCGCTCCGGAAAATAATATTATTTCAAGAGGTTATCTGTTTTCTTCAGCAGAAGGGTTTTTTTTTGTTCAAAATTGGACGTTTGACGTTCGATGTTCATTTTTTTACTATCTCACGTTTTTGTATTGCACCCGATGGATGACTATCTCTCTAAACCGTTTAAGCCAAGATATTTATTTGCTCAGTTGACCCGGCATCTTTATAATGGATAGGTTCTCTCCTACTCATCCTCATCAACAAAAACCAGAGCAGAGCCGGTAACCAGAGCCTCAGCAACTTTTTTACGGGCAATAGTCAGGATGCGCTGTACTGTTCCGCGAGAGACCCCCATACGTTCACCAGCCTGTTCCTGAAATAAACCCTCATGATCGCACAGCTTGAGTGCTTCAAGCTCGTCCCTGTAAAGGGTTATCGTTGCCAGGCCACGCAGAGGAACCCCGGTGGGTTTAAAGGCATTGCCGCAAAAGTTTCCCTCACAGCATCGTTTCTTTTTTGGTCGTGGCATGTATAGTTTTAGTTTGTAAGGTTCCCATGATGGCACATGGGAACCTGTAAAAAAGCAATTTACCGATATATCAGCATGGGCAGAATCGGTAAAAAAGATCAGTGACAGTCGGCCTGCCCCTGACAGGTTTGATCCGTGCGGATAATGGGAAATTTATTCTCAATCATCCCTGCTGCAACTGCCTGTACGTCCTGAACACTGTTGCGATCCGCATAATAGACATCAATACCGACTTCACCAAATCCCTGCAATGGCCTGGCACCGATACCACCAACAACCAGAGCCTCAACCCCCTGGCCTTTGAGAAAATTAACAGGCACCATACAGCCGCCTGCGGCATGTTCCTGGTTGGAAACAGTATTCACCTCGGCAATTTTGTCATCTTTGATGGTGATCAGGGTAAAGAGATCACAGTGGCCGAAATGGTCTGAACGTCCGGCTTCCAGGCCGCCGGGATTATTGGACGGTACTGCCAGTAAGAGTGAATCAATCATTTTTGTACGCTCCTGTTAAATTATAAAGTTGTCAAAAGTTATCAATATATAAAAACTGTAAACCCGTTATTTACTGTGTATATGCACGAAGATAATTATTCGTGACAGGGTTGTCAAGGAGGAAAAATTATCCCGCAGAAAACCAGACCTCACATAGACTGCAGACGACGAATACGTTCTTCCATGGGTGGATGGGTTGAAAAGAGTTTGGCAAGCGATCCTGCGCTCAGGGGATTTACAATATACATCTGAGCAGAGGCGGGATTGACATCCATGGGCTGCTGGGCGTTATAGTTGCTGAGTTTGTGCAAGGCACTGGCCAGAGCCTTGGGGTGTCCGCAGATCTCAGCCCCTGTGGCATCGGCAATATACTCCCTGCTTCTGGAAATAGCCATCTGGATCATGGTGGCGGCCAGGGGGGCGACGATCATCATGGCGATGGTCGCAATGGGACTGCCGCCATTGTCATCATCCCTTCCACCAAAAATCATGGAGAATTGAGCCATGGTTGCCAGATAGGAGATAGCCCCTGCCATGACTGCGGCAATGGAGCTGATCAGGATGTCCCGGTTCTTGATATGCCCCAACTCATGAGCCAGCACCCCTTCCAGCTCTTCCCTGTTCAAGGCCCGCATGATGCCTGTGGTAACAGCAATTGCGGCATGTTCCGGATTACGACCAGTGGCAAAGGCATTGGGGGTTGGGTTGTCCACAACATAGACTCGTGGTTTGGGCAACTCTGCCCGTTGCGCAAGACTTGCCACCATCTGGTGCAGTTCCGGAGCCTCTCCCTCTGAGACCTCTCTGGCCTTATTCATGGCCAGAGCCATCTTGTCTGAGTTCCAGTAAGCAAAGAAGTTAAGCCCCAGAGCCATGACCAGGGCAATCATCATGCCCTGCTGCCCTGCCATTGCCTGGCCGCCGATCATAAAGAGGGCGGTCAGGGCTGCCATCAGCATTCCTGTTTTGAGTGTGTTCATTTTTTTTGTTTTTTTACTTTTGTTTTTATCGTATCCTGTTTAAATTTATGGCAGCCTCGTTCCTATGCTCCTGCGTGGGAACGCAAATTCCTGTACTACCGCTGGAGCGGCAATAAAGGTTCCCACGCAGGAGCATGGGAACCAGTGGGCTATCAGATGTTTCCATAATTTATAAAGAGGATACCTTTTATCGTTGATTTGTTTTTTATCGTTTTACAGCAGGTTGGCTCACATCATCTCAAGCATTGCCTTAACAAGGTTATCAGCACCCTGCCCTATCTGATCAACTCTGGAGTCCAACATATAACAGGGAGTGGTCACCAGCTTATTAGCAGTATCCACGACGATTTCTCCCTGCATGGTAGCAGAATGTTTACCTCCCATTCGGACAATATTGTCAGCTGTGGTCTCATCCTGGCCAATGGTCAGGGTTACATCTCCCAGTACCCTGGCAAGAACAACCGGGGCAATGCAAAGCGCACCAATGGGTTTCCCTGCTGCATGAACTTCTTGAACTATCCGCTCCAACTCCTTGTTTACAGTACAATCAGCACCATCAAAGGCATAGGAAGAAAGGTTCTTGGCAGCCCCGAATCCACCGGGAATCACCAGACCGTCAAAATTTTTTGCCTTTAACATGTTCAAATCCTGAATATTTCCCCGACTGATACGAGCCGCCTCCACCAGTACGTTACGAGTTTCATCCATCTCTTGACCGGTGATATGATTGAGGACATGATGCTGCTGGATATCCGGGGCAAAACAGTGGTAATCTGCGCCATGTTTATGAATAGCCCACAGGGTCAGGGTTGCCTCGTGAATTTCCGAACCGTCCTGATGGCCGCAGCCTGCCAGGATAACCGCTATTTGTTTATTCTGCATGGGAAGTTTCCTTGTGCTGGTTGTCTGATAAAGAGTACACTGCTGACAAGTTACGATACTTTTGTGCAAAGTCAAGGCCGTACCCCACCAAAAATCCACTATCCAGAGAAAAACCGGCATAGTCCACCAGGACATCAACCTCTCTGCGTTCATGCTTGTCGATCAGGGCGCACATCTTGACGGAAGCGGGTTGATAGCGGGTGAAAAACTCCCGAAGCCATGCCAGGGTTGTACCGGTATCGACAATATCTTCCACCAGTAGAATGTGCTTTCCGGCAAGTTCCAGTTCCGGTTCTTTAGTGAGCTGGATAGCACCGGAGGTGGCGGTATCGTTGCCATAGCTTGCCACCCGGATAAAATCAACTTCCAGCTCCAGGTCAACGGCTCGGGCAAGATCAGCGAGAAAAATAAAGGCTCCATTGAGGATCCCAACAAGCACGAGTTGTTGTCCCTGGTAATCATTGGTTATCTGCTGACCAAGGGAGGTAACTCTGTCTTTTATCTGCTGCCTGGTGAGAATGGTTGTATATTCACACTGTTTCATCAAGAAGTCCAAATTTTTGTTTTTATATCTATTTCAACTCAATTTCCATCTATATCATTACCTTGTCAACAATATATAATAGTCAAGAACAACCTGCAATGAAAACTATTTTTCCATGAACTTGTTATGCAAAAATGAGATATATAATCAAGAAGTTAGATATTTTACCAATATCCAGACACTCCATTCAGGACTAGGGTTATGCCTGCTATTTGATGAACATTATTCTGGTTCCCAGGTAACAAGGAAATAATGCAGGTGACAAAGTACTTCAGATTACAGTCAGGATGTTAAAGCAACTGTTCATGTGATGTACGACATGTCCGTTTCAAAAAAAATATTTAGTTTTGCTTATTATTGTATTGTCCAGCATCCCGAGGATCAAGAGACGATTTCATAAACAGAATATTAGCTAACAGCGAGTAATATATTAATAAATACATCCATAAAAAGCCCCAGCCAGCTTCGGGTAATTCAGAACTGTCAGATCCCATCGTGAAACCAGATAAACAGAGAAAACAGAGAATTCCCCCTGCAAATGTTGTCGCAATAAAACCAAAAGCACGCTGTGGGGAAAAGGGAAGAGAAGGGCTAATAAAAGCACGGGCTGCGTGTCGTCCCCTGTTTCAACTGCATTATACCAGTCTGCTGCTGTACTGTTTCCCTGATCGGCAGACTTTTGAAACCATTTTGCCGCTTCAGAAGAATCTTGAGCGACTCCTTCACCGTTGTAATACATACTTGCAAGATATGCCTGAGCCTTTGGGTTACCTTGATTTGACTCCCGAAATACCTGATCCAGATCTTCTTTACTAAACTCACGCCCAAATGAGTTGACTGAAAAAATCAGTATTAAAAACAACAGCAAACATGATGATTTCATAATGACACTCCATTACATAATAGTGCAGACATCGTAAACATACTTTGAATTCATGTTGATTATTGGACATTTTTTCCTTATGCGGCTGTTACTGTGGGTAACAAAAGGAAAAAATAACTGAAATATTTACGAGGTCTGTAGTGAGAGAAATTGGTTACTATGGTTGCGCTATCTCATATCTAATAAAAAATAGATTGTGCTGATATTCTTCCTCTTTTTTACCAGAAACATGTACCCATTTACACATTCAAAAATGAACAAACCAGCGGACATAATAGCGGTTGGGAACCACACCGTATTCACTCTCATCTTGACCTGTGTAGAGAAAAGCCCCCACTGAAAGGGTCATCTCATCGCTGAGACTGTACTCTATAGACGGAGCCGCAAAGCCAGAGCCGTCATCCAGGTTGCTCACCAGGAGAAAATAACAGAACCAGAGCATGGCAGGCTGATAACTGAGCTGCATGCCAAGATGATCCTGCAAGGTATTATCGGAAAAATAATACTCACCAAGGAGAGTAAGGGAGTTGGCAAAGCCGTATTCAGCACCCACGATAAACTCGGTATAGTGATCATCCTGCTCCTTGTTCCAGAAACTTCCCCCTTCACTGCGCAGCTCAATACCGGTATCCAGCAGCTCTCCGGCCAGTTCCCAGCCCAGGATATTGACCTCTGTATCATCGTCCCAGATACCGACCAGGCCAATATCCGCAATACTGAGAAATCCCTTTACCTGTACGGCTCCCTTGTCCTGGGCAAGAGTGGCATCAAACATGGACAGCTCGGCAATGGCATATTCATAACGGATACTGTCTGTCCCCTCCCGTTCACCCGGTTCAATGGCCTCAATATTGACAGGGTTAAAGACATCAATGGGATTCCAGATCCTGCCAACACCAAGGGGGATCCGTTGTTTGCCGACAGACCAGAAATGTTTCATGCCTCGATACTGGCAATAGGCGCGATAGAGGGAGGTCTTGTTGTGCAGGCTGTCCGGTTCTGAGGTGAACAGGGTGTTGTTATCCACAATCACCCTGACAAAAAAATCCTGGTGCAGTTCATGGCTCAGAGCCAGCTCCGCACGCAGCCGGTTATAATCAACCAGGTAATGTTCATCCTCATAGCCGCCGATATTGGTATTTTCCAGGGATGGCATGGGGGTGAACCCCATGATACCGGCCAGCAGTAGTTCATGCCAACCGCTCATCAGCAGTCACCTTTCCGTCCTGCAGGATGATCGAGTGCCTGGCCCTGTTGATAACCAGCGGGTCATGGGAAGAAAAGATGATGGTGACTCCTTCATCACGGTTCAACAGTTCCATCATTTCCATCAACCGGGCTGCTGAGAGTGAATCCAGGTTAGCAGTGGGTTCATCTGCGAGGATGAGGGCGGGAGTAGCAGCCACGGCACGAGCCACTGCCACCCGCTGCTGCTGGCCGCCGCTCATCTGGTTGGGAAGTTTATCCAGCAAGTCATCAATTTCGAGTTTTTTTGCCACCTCCAGGCAGCGTTGTTCACACTTCTCTTCGCTCTGCCCTTGCAGCCGCATTACATACTGGATATTCTCTCTGGCAGAGAGTACCGGAATGAGATTATATGCCTGAAAGACAAAACCAATCCGCTCACGACGCACCCTGCACAGTTTTTTTTCCGAGAGTCCGGTAAGACACAGCCCGTCAAGGAAGACCTCGCCGCTATCTGCGCTGTCCAACCCACCGATGATATTGAGGAGGGTTGACTTACCGCTCCCGGATGGGCCGGAAATGACGACAAAGTCACCCTGCTCTATGACCATGTCAACACAGTCCAAGGCAGCAACAGAGACATCCGCTGCTGGATGAAAGGTCTTGCAAACTTGCTTTACTTCTAAAAAATTCATGAGTTATCCGCCCAATATTCCTTTCCTGTTTTCCTTTGTAAAACAGGGTAGTATAAATCAAAAAAATAATCCAGTCGATAACTGACAGGAAAAATAACTGACAGAAAAAATCAACAGGAGCGATTAGATGACAGAATGCATGATGGTTATAACCACCGTTGCAGAACAGGAAGACGCAGACAGACTGGCATAGCTGGTTCTGGAAAAAAGGCTGGCCGCCTGTGTTCAGATAAGCAGATGTACCTCGCACTATCACTGGCAGGGCGAAATAGAACAGGATCATGAGCTGAAACTGGTTATAAAATCAAGTGCTGACCTGTACCCGGAATTAGAACGATGTATTAGTGATGCCCATCCGTATGATACTCCTGAGATTATTGCCACGCCCATCCAGTTTTGCAGTCCGGATTATCTACAGTGGATGCAGGGGGAGTTACTCAAAAAACCGAAATAATCATCGCCTTGACTATCATTACAATGAACATTATAATGAAAATAACAGCAGGCAACAAAGATATTAAGACATACGAATAAACACTGGAGGCCGTGCTATGCAGGCAGCCCTGAAAACAGAACGAATAACCATACTT
>DAOVTM010000060.1 GCA_030633145.1 Desulfobulbaceae bacterium | reverse complement strand
TTTCTTTGTGATCTCGTATAGACAAGCCAGATCTTCCATTGCAGCACTGTTCTGACTCTTATTTGGCCTGGTATGGTTATGTGTTGTATTCATTAATTATTCAGTCAGTTCTACGTATTTATTCTACTTGTTGAATCAGTGTTTTAAGCGTAGGTCGGGTTAGCCGGAGGCATAACCCGAACTACGCAGGTATTAATATAAATCGGCGAGAGAGCAATTGTTTCAAATCACCATAAATTGAAAAGAAGATACGTAATATTTACTATTCAACAGCTCCGTTTGAGAGTTCACGGTTTTTCTGTACTCCAGAACAGTTACCATAATAATGATACTGGATATTCGGCATAAGGGATTTTCCCTCGTTCTCATGCTCCAGGTAAGCGAGCATTGGAACCATTTACAAATTAAGCAGTTATCCGCAATATGCAATTGATAACTTCATAATGATCTTATGTCGAATGTCCAGATAATGATATGCGAACATTGACAGAGTTTTTTTAAGGTGTTATAAAGTCAAACAGAGGAGGGATGGACGAGTGGTTTAAGGCGGCGGTCTTGACAACCGTTGTACGAAAGTACCGTGGGTTCGACTCCTACTCCCTCCGCCAATCAGAAAAGTGCTTCCTTTGTAAGTTGAATGTTACAATTTTTGGAATCTGTCTTCTGAATTATTGCTTCGTATTTTTTGCTTATGATATGGAGAGGTGACCGAGCTGGCCGATGGTGCTCGCCTGCTAAGCGAGTGTGGGGGTCATACTCCACCGAGGGTTCGAATCCCTCCCTCTCCGCCATCATAAGAAGATTCTTTTTTCCCGACAGTCTTTCCCCCCGTAGTGTCAAAACCAACTATCAAAATCCACCATCAAAAACCCCAGACCAGACTTCGCTTGATCCAGCCGGTAACCCGCTTTCCGTGTCTGACTTTAACCCAGCCGCTTCTCTGTTCAAGAGTCTTGAAAACTACCCCGTAATATGCCTTGGCCACAATTCTTTTATTACGTCCTGGACCACTGCGGATGTTAATACGGGATTTTGAATTCTTATGAACCTTGACAATCATGTGTCCTTCTCTTTTAGTGACCTGTTTATGCACCCAGCCGATGGAACCCTCAAAATCCTGAACACGCAGCCAGTTCCCGGATTGTTTGAGAATCTTGAGTGGGTAGCCATTTCCCAGCTTCCAGATCACCTTGTTTTTCTTACCTGGGCCTGAGCGCATGTTGACATTATCACCGTCAATGGACACCATCTGCAGGGCCAGAGCTGATCCTGTATGGGCAAACACCAGGCAGAATGCCAAAGCCAACAGGTAAATCTTTTGTTTTTTCATAGGTTTCTTCATCATAGTATCCATAACAACTTTTTAACCATTATTTTTTATAGCTTTTATAACTCTTCAAGTCCTGCAGACACATGGGAAAGCCGGCAACTTCGACCCCGATGGCATCAAAATGGCACGCTTCGGTCATACAGCGCATACAGTTCACGCACTCGCAGCTATCCGGTGTCTCGTTGAACTTGATTTCCACTGGGCATACCGTATGGCATACACCACAATTTGTACACAACTCTTCATTTAATTTCAACTTAATCAGTTGAAAGCGGCTGAACAGTGCGTAAAAAGCACCCAGCGGACAGGTAGTCCTGCAGAAAGGGCGGGTGGCAATCACGGACCAGAGGATAAATCCAATCATGATTACTATCTTGTTGATAAAGAGCCAGCCAACAATGGAACGGAGATCGGGACGCAGGATGAGCATCGGAATACCCGCCTCAAGTGTACCCGCTGGACAGACATACTTGCAGAACCACGGCTTACCCATGCCAAAGTCATCTACAATTATCAGAGGCAGCAGGATAACAAAAAATATTAAAAATAAATATTTTCCCCAGTTAAGCTGCGTTGGAATGGAATATTTAGGAGAGGGTATCTTGTAAAGGAGTTCCTGCATAAAACCAAAGGGACAGGCCCAGCCGCAGATGAAGCGGCCAAAGACAGCTCCCAGCATTCCCATTGACCCGATAACAAATGTTCCTATATAAAACTGTCCAGACTGGAGGGAATATCGAACCCCGATAAGCAACTGCTGTAAACTCCCTATGGGACAGTAACTGGTGGCGGCTGGACAGGAATAGCAGTTGAGTCCGGGTGAACAGATGACCTTCATCGGTCCCTGATAGAGGTTACCTGTAATCGGAAATCCCCAGAACCCGTTAGTGAGAAAAAACCAGAGGGCCTGCACCCATTTTCTTGCCAGTTCCATGAGTTATCTGTCTCGCATAAAGTTAAATATTTATCGATTTAAAGGGGTAAGTTTCTACCCTGCCGATATTTTGTGATTGTGAACGATGCAATGTTCCTTGGGAAAGCAAATAGCCAAATTGACAAATTCTTGTATCCTTTTTCAATTTTATGCTTTGCAATGAGCGGTAGGGTTGGAAAGCCGTAGGCGCATCCCACCCTACGATTTCTGCGCAGCTCAGTGTAATTAATCATTTCCCATAAAACTTAAAGAGGATACATCTTTTTCTTAGAGTTTCTGCTACTCTCGACTATACATACTTTCACGTTATGAGTACAGACACGGGAAGAGCAATTGAGTAAAAAAAATTTACCCAATACCAATACACTCAAGGCAGATTGATTTTGCCTGCTCAAGAACCCGACCCGGTTCATTAACGCTCACCCCGACCAGCCAGAGAAGCAGGAAAAATCCCAAGAGAAAAAAAGGCGTTTTTCGTAGTTTCACTTGATTTTTTCTCACTGTGATTGCTCCCTTGTCGTTAGTATATCGAGGACAGCCTGTTTTTTATCACCAATTCCACGTTCTTTGTCACGTCGATCATCAAGAACCATCTGGGTGACGACTCTTTCGGCTCCCTTGGTAAATGGGTGTTCATGGATATCCGCAGCTAACGATAGGAGTTCAGATGCTGTGCCATGGATTACGGTACCCATGTCATTGAGGACAAAATCAACACCTTTATCAATCAACATCTGCTGGATATCTGCCACATAGGTTCCTACGCTGGTACTTCCGGTACCGAGCGGGATGATGGTTATCTGCAATAAGGCCATAATTTGTATCTCTTCTATTGATCTGCGCCGACCATGCTGATTAACCGGTCAAGGTCGTCAGGGGAGTAGTATGCAATTTCAAGTTTTCCCCGGGAGCCATTCTGCACAATGGACACCTTGGTGTTAAGTTGATTAGTTAGCTGAGTTGACAGGGTGCGACAGTAGGATGCAGGAAGTTCGTCGTTATTTTTTATCCCAGCTTTTGGTTTTCCAGTGGGGCTGTTCTTTTTTTGCCGGCAGAGGTTCTCAGTCTGGCGAACAGACAGTTCTTCATTTATGATCCGGTCACGAATTTCCTGCATTCGACTGTTGTCGTCTTGCAGGCGCAGTAAAACTCTGCCATGCCCTTCGGAAATTATCCCCCTTGACACATCGTTCTGGAGGGTGTCTGGCAGCTTGAGGAGACGGAGAACATTGGTAACCGTGGATCGTTTACGTCCCACCTTACCGGCAACCTGATCCTGGGTAAGTTTAAATTCCTTGATAAGTCTGCTATAAGCCATGGCCTCTTCAATGGGGTTAAGATCCTGCCGTTGGATATTTTCAATCAGGGCGAGTTCCAGGCTTTCATTCTGTCCAGTCTCCTCACTGATAATGACTGGAACCTCATCTTCCCCGGCAATTTTGGCTGCACGGAGTCGCCGTTCACCGGCAATCAGGGTATAGCGGTTGCCCGCAGACTGAATTACCAGTAAGGGCTGAATTATTCCGTGAGTTCGGATCGACTCCGCTAGCAGGTTGAGCTTATCATCGTCAAAATAACTGCGTGGTTGATCAGGATTAGGTTTTATCTTGTCAATATCGCAGAGAAAATACTTTGATTCCTCATTAGATACCAAGCTGTCGTCAAGGAGTGCGCCTACACCCCTGCCAAGACCCTTTTTTTTGCTCATTGTGTCTTCCTGTTTCTTTTAAGGAATTCGTTGCCTAACTTAACAAATGCCTTGGCCCCGCTGCAGTTCTTGTCGTACTCCATGATGGTTTTTCCATGGCTCGGGCTTTCGCTCAGCCGTACATTTCTCGGGATGACCGTCTTGAATACCTGGTCTCCGAAATGATTTTGGATTTCATCGGCCACCTGATGGGTTAATCGGTTGCGGCGGTCAAACATTGACATCAGGAGTCCTTCTATATACAACCCCCGGTTCAAACTTCTTTTAACTTTACGGATTGTGGTTACCAGTTGAGCCAGTCCCTCCATTGCAAAGTATTCGCACTGCATGGGTATAATAACAGAATCCGCTGCTGTCAAACCGTTAATAGTCAGTAGTCCCAGGGAGGGAGGACAGTCAATGATGATGAAGTTGTACTTATCTCGCACTTTACGCAGAATTGAGCGGAGCGTTTTTTCTCTATTTTCCACAGAGATAAGCTCTATTTCCGCTCCAGCCAGGTCTATGGAGGCAGCCAGCACCGATAAGTTCTTCACTTTGGTCTGCTGGATACAACTTTCTGTTGTCATATTGTCGGCATAGCAGCTATAAAGGTGCTTTACTGGGTCTGATTTAAAGAGACCAACTCCACTTGAGGCATTTCCCTGGGGGTCTGAATCAACCAATAGAACTTTTTTCCCTTTCCCAGCCAGTACAGCGGCAAGGTTTAGAGCTGTGGTTGTCTTGCCTACACCACCCTTTTGGTTGGCCAGCACTACGATCTTCGCAGTTTTAGTGGACATACTGTCTCCTGTCATCATTTGAATTTTTTTGACTATAGCGCATAATTGAGACTCCGCAAATCTTTTTCTTTATGTTTCACGTGAAACATTGGAGTTTTTTCTTGGAATCACATCATGGTCATCACTGATCTGGAAAACAAGAAATTTGTAGTTGAGGCGGATAGCCTATATTATGCTTTGTGAAGAGTTAATTGAGCTTGAATTTAATCTTGCCTTAATCGAACTGTTATTATGAATTTCAGAATTGGTACGGATATGTTTCGTCATAGATATTCTTCTGGAGTGAATTCTATTGCCCATTTTTTGTTACTGGTTACCCTACGGGTTGCGTTAGTGTCTGCGAATTATGATTGATTTTGCTGTGCTATTTTTGTTATATTGGATTGCAAATTTGAAATATGTTTCACGTGAAACAATTATCAGGCGAGGGATTTGATGAGTGTAACAGATGTGCTGGTCATTGGGAGCGGGGTAGCTGGGCTGTCCTTTGCTATTAAGGTTGCTCGTTTTGCCAAGGTAACCTTGGTTACCAAAAAAGGGTGCGTTGATACTGCAACCAATTTGGCCCAGGGGGGGGTTGCAGCCGTGCTGTCTGAAAAAGACAGGTTTTCGGATCACGTCAACGATACTCTGATGTCGGGGGATCATCTCTGCCATGAAGATATTGTTCGTCTAGTGGTGGAGGAGGGGCCGGACAGGGTTCGCGAATTGATAGACTTTGGAGTGAGCTTTCAGGCTGGTCAGAAAGGAGAAGAGTTTGATTTGGGCATGGAAGGGGGCCATTCCGCACGCAGGGTTGCCCATGCCCAGGATCTTACTGGTAGAGAAATCGAACGGGCATTGCTTGAAAATGCCTATGCAAGCCCAAATATAGAAATACTTGAGGATTACCTTGCCATTGACCTGCTGGTTGAATCCAAGGCAGGGAAATTAGTTGGAACATCGGATCGGTGCCTGGGAGCGTACGTCCTCAACCGGACAAACGGAGAGGTAGAAACGCGAAGAGCAAAGGTAACGGTTCTCTGCAGCGGGGGGTGCGGCAAGGTTTATCTCTATACCACCAACCCTGATATTGCCACCGGAGATGGGGTGGCAATGGCGTATCGGGCTGGCGCAGAAGTGGCTAATCTGGAGTTTATCCAGTTTCATCCCACCTGTTTTTACAACGATGCCGCTAAGAATTTCCTCATATCAGAAGCGGTGCGAGGGGAGGGTGGCATCCTGATCAATGAGCAGGGTGTCCCTTTTATGAAACAGTATGATGAGCGTGGTGACCTCGCTACTCGGGATGCTGTGGCCAGGGGGATAGATGCGGAGATGAAAAAGAGCGGGGCTGACTGCGTGTATGTGGATATCAGTCATAAAGAGAGTTCATTTCTCAAAAAGAGGTTTCCAAACATCTACGGCACCTGCAAAAGGTATGGAGTTGATATAACCAGAGAGCCTATCCCCGTGGTACCAGCAGCGCATTATATGTGCGGTGGGGTGCGTGTTGATAAATGGGGGGTATCATCTCTTGAAAATTTGCTGGCATTGGGAGAGACGGCATGTACAGGACTTCATGGTGCCAATAGGCTGGCCAGTAATTCATTGCTGGAAGCAGTGGTCTTTGCGCACAGGGGAGCCAAGTGGGTGGGTGATAATTGGCAGGATATTAATAAAATATCCATGCCCAATGTGCATGACTGGCGGGTAGGGGAGGCCTGTTCCATTGAGGAGAATGTCCTCATTACCCATAACTGGGATCAGATAAGACGCTTGATGTGGAACTATGTTGGTATCGTGCGGAGGGAAAAAAGACTTGAGCTGGTTAAGCGTCGAATAAGGCCGCTGCTGGATGAGATCAGGGAGCATTTTCATGACTACCTGTTGACAGCGGATTTGGTTGAGCTGCGTAATATTGCAGTGGTAGCTGAGCTGATTGTACGAAGTGCATCCATGCGACGGGAGTCACGAGGACTCCATTTTATGGTGGACTACCCTGATCGGGATGATGCCCGCTACAGTCGGGACACTGTCCTTTCCTGCCGGTAGGGAGAAGAGGACAGTGTCATACAACCATGATTAGAGTTCTGAGATGGTATCAAAGAGATCTGCATGCTCTCTGATCTTGTCCCCATTACCGATAGTGGCGCGAAAGGATTTCTCGCACATTCCATGAAAAAATGGAGCATAGGCACGCATGGATTCAACACTGGTATCTATGATCTCAGCCACCAACAGTTGTTTGAAGGAAGGGCTGATGCCGGAAAGATATTCGTTGCGTGCGACAAGGGCGGCAGAGGCTGGACTCTGGTGGGGATTCATCTTACCATAGGTGCCTATGATTAGCTGGTCAAGGGTGGACTGGCTGAGATTCAGCTGGGCAAGAGTGGGTTCAATTGCATCATAGGCATCATAGGTCTGCTGTATCTGGGGATCACGATAACTGATAAAGCCGATGGAACCGGTGACATGGTTAAACTGAATAAAACAGCCATAGGCTCCGCCTTTCTGGCGAACAGAATTCCATAGATAATCCCTGGACAGCCAGGTTTTGACAACCTCGAAGTGGCCGCTGTACTCACTGGTATCGGGCAGGAGACTCATACCCTGGACATTAAAAACGACTTCAGCAGGCGTACAAAATGCCTGATGACGAGGCAGATTCACCGGGGTATAGGGTTGTGTTTCTGCAGCAGTAGCTGTGAGGGAGCGGGTAATTACCGCTATTCGGCTTCTGACCTTATCTATGTCGTCAGCAGAACCGGTAACAGCGACCTTGATGCCGGAGGAATGAAAGAGGGAGTCCCGCAGTTGCTCCAGCCTGTTTATAAAATCAGACTCCAGGCTATCATAGTTTTTAGCAAGGTTCTTCAGTTCCAGGTAGGCGGTGACACCACTCACCTGCTCGTTGATGTTTCCTGCCTTACTGAGGTGTGAGAATACAGCGTTTTGTGCCAGGCTGTGTCCGTCACTCTGCACGGAATGCTCAGCCCAGGTAAATTCGCGCTGTACTATTTCCCGGATGCGGCTGCGGTTTTCCAGATCAAGGATGGAAAATATTTCAGCGACCAGATCCACGCCCTCTGCAATATAGCTGGACAGGGTTTTGACCTGGAACCAAAGTACAGGGCGAACCTCTCTGTTATTCGATCTGTCCATATAGGTTAGAAAGGATCGGCTGATTCCACCGGTATAGATATTTACATCCTTGGCAAAACGGATGTAATCCCGTTTCCCAGTTCCGATCTCAGTGGCGATGACCCCGAAAATTTCCAACCAGGGCAAAAGATCAGGAGCAAGGGTGGAGCAATCCAGGCCAATCTGGATATGGGCTATTGAATTGGTTTCAACCTCGTTGATCAGCAACTCTACCGAGCCATCGTGATCGATCAAGGGTGCTAGGTACGGAGGAGTCCGTTCAAGGTCGGTGCGGGAAAGGCGCGGCAGCAGTGAGAGAGCCTGTTCATCATTGGGACGTTGCTGCAGTGCTATCAATTCATTAGTTGATGCGATGAGATGGTCGAGTTGTTCCGCAGTCAGGGACTGCTCGTAGGCTGCAAGACGATCTTCCTCCTCCTTGGCTTTTTTACTGTTTTTTTCAGGATCTGGACACAGGGTTACAGTTACAGAGGCAGGATTGTTGATAAGGTGTTCTTTGATAAGCTCTTCAAAATAGCCTTCTTCAAGTGCCTGTTGGCGAATCTCAGCAAAGAGTTCCTCGATCTCAAGGGAGGCAAAGGGATCATTGCCATACTTGAGAGCAGTCATTGCCCTGCTGATCAGGTCAAGGCCGCGCTGGGAACTGGTCGATTCTTCCCGTACTGAAAACTCATACTTGTTGAGTTCGGAAAGGATAAGATCGGAATCAATGCCCTGCTCAACCATGGAGGAAAGGGATTCCTGGTAGAGGGCAAGAAAGCGTTCCTTTTTGTCAGGATCTGAACCGATCAGATAGGTCATCATGAAGGTCTTGAAGCCTGAGTCAGATATAAATAATCCGCCAAAATCATGACATAATCCAGCCTCTATAATCTTCTTTTTCAGGGGAGAAGCGTCTGAATTATAGAGTATATGAGAGATTATATGAAAGGCGGTATTCTTCTTCCGTTCCAACGCAGTACCCACCGAGGAACTGACAGCGAGAAAGGTCTTGCCACTGGTGTCAGAACCGGGATGAACACCGTAACTGTCCTCAATAACCACGGGACTGGTTATCGACCTGCCTGGTTTAATCTCTGAGACAGATTCCGCAGCATTATAGCGAGACAAAAAGTTGTTCTGCACCGCGGCCAACTCCTCATCCAGGTCAGCATCACCATAGAAAAAGAGCATACTGTTGGAGGGGTGATAATGGTGCTTATGAAAGTCCTGGAACTGTTCATAAGAAAGATCCGGAATAACAGCAGGGTCGCCGCCAGACTCGTGAATGTAGGTTGACTCAGGCATCAGGCCGGCAAATGTGTGGCGGAAAAGTGAGCGAATTGGGTCTGAAAAGGCACCCTTCATCTCGTTAAAGACGACACCCTGAAACTGCAGGGGCGCATCCTGAGATTCCTTATGGTAATGCCAGCCCTCCTGTTCAAAAGTAGAACGTAGCAGAAGAGGGTTGAGCGTTACATCACAGTAAACGTCCATGATGTTGAAGTACTCAGTCTTGTTTCTGGTGGCAAAAGGGTAAAGGGTGAGATCAGCTCCGGTCATGGCGTTAAGAAAGGTCATGAGACCACCCTTGTTGATTTCACCGAAAACATCATGTACCGGGTATTTTTTGGAACCCATGAGGACAGAGTGTTCCAGAATATGGGCAACACCTGTGGAATCCTCTGGAACCGTCTGAAAGGCGATACAGAAGGTCTTGTTATGATCATCATTTTTAATCGCCAGGGCAGGGGTGCCAAGGAGTTGATGCTTAAAGAGATAGACGGTTGAGTGAATCTCCTGAATATATTCTTTTTTCTGTAAAAGAAAGCCGTGGTATATGGAGTCTATAGTGAAATCATTCATTACATTTTTTGGGGAAAGGGGTTAAAAAAGACGGTGCGAGTCAAGGAGCATGAGTAATATTTTTAGCTTACACATATTTTCGCTTACACATAGCATGATTACCTGGTAAAGGCAATGGAGTTGGGGATCGATAACGGCCTGATCATGCAGGCACGGGGGAAAGGACATGATGCAGGTGCTGCACAATAACCACGGCAGTCAGGGCTGCTGTCTCTGCTCGGAGGGTGCATTGTCCGAGCGAGACAGTAATAAAGCCAGTGTCCAGAGCAGATGTAACCTCGTCCGGGTGAAAACCGCCT
Source organism: Desulfobulbaceae bacterium (assembly GCA_030633145.1). Classification (GTDB taxonomy): domain Bacteria; phylum Desulfobacterota; class Desulfobulbia; order Desulfobulbales; family Desulfobulbaceae; genus DAOVTM01. Next base: position 3,041 of record DAOVTM010000060.1, on the reverse strand, counting down.
TCAGGCCCTACCAGAAGAACTGTTTCTTCACTGCTCATGTCCAGGGCAGCGTCCAGGGGCATCCTTGTCTCATGTTCCCAAACCAGTATTCCAGTGAAGGAATCTGACAGAGCGTAATCAGCTAAAGTCTGGGGTGCATGAATACGCATCGGAACCGGTCTGCCGCACTGCTTGCAGGCCTCAATGGTAACCCGCTGCCAACGGTCAATGAGTCGTTTGCTCTGAGTCCGATTTTCACAGTACCTGGTGATAAGCGGGGTAAAACTGGTCACTCCCAACTCGGTCGCCTTCTGAATAAGGAACTCCATTTTTTTGCCCTTGAGGATGGCTTGCAGCAGGTGAAGGGGAGGGTGGTGTACAGCAACGGTATCCTGGCTCAGTACTCGAACCAGTACCTCGGATGGAGAAATTCGTTCAAGCCTTCCATTGACAGTTTTACCAAGGCCGTCATAGAGCGTTACTTGTTCCCCGGTTCGCATCCGCAGGACTGTATGAATATGATGGGCCTCAGAACCGTAAATCAGGATATGATCACCGACAGGCTCTTCTATGGTCACAAAAAAACGACGCATCAGGAAATAGGTTTAATCATCTGAGTCCATGAAACAGTAGGGATCAAGCTCAGTAAATATATCTCTGTTAAAGCCGTAGTTGACGGCCATGCAGCCGCCGCAAACTGGTCTGATGCTACAGTCAGAACAGACGGACGAACCAGCCCTGTAACGCTTGGCAGGTGCATCATGATAAATTTCATCAAGTGACTGCTCATACATATTGCCAATATGGGACGGTAGTTTGCGGCAGGCGTGTACTTCACCGTCAGGGAGAAGGGAGACAAAGTTAAAGGCTGCACCACAGCCAAAGCCAGCGCAACCACCTCCATAGGGCTGATTCTTTTGATGACGGAGTACATTGAAAAAATTATCCTTCAGACTCATGCAGGGATTTTTTTCTGCGGCTTTCAGGTAGCTTTTTAAAAAGGCAGGATACTGCTCAATGGGTGCAGAGGCAAGGGCAGCTCCCTCGCCCACCATGGCCAGGCGGTTAAAGGTGAACAGGTCAACACGGTCTCGGAGCAGTTCTGCAAGCGGTAGCACATCAGCCATATTCTGCCGGGTCAGGGTGAGCATGACCATGGAATAAATTTTCAGTTCTTTGAGCAGGTCTAGAAAGGCAAAAATTCGTTCAAAATGACCCTCACCTCGGATATAATCGTTCTGGGGCTGTAGTCCCTCCAGGCTCACCTGATAAAACTCGGGCATCTGGATGGTAAGTAGTTCCTCAATACGCTGGCGTGGCATGGGATTGCCGAGAATTGCGGTCATGAATCCTCGCTCGGCTGCTGCCTGGTACAGCTCGGTAAAGTGGGGGTAGAGCAGGGGGTTGCCGCCGGTGAAGGTCACCTGGGTAAAGACGTTGTGGTTTTGACAGAAATCATAGAGATCGTCAAGCACCCGGATGCCCTGATCCAGCTGCATGGGAACACGGTCACTGCGGTCATAGCAGTGCCGGCAGTGGAGATCACACACTTGGGTGACATGCCACTGGAGGGTAAAGGTGGGTGAGGTGAACCAGGATGGATCTGTGATTTGTCCTCTGGGAAAGTCGTCGGAGCGCACGAGCCTAGATTTTGGTGCGATGAGCAGCCCTCGAATTATAGCTGAATAAAGGATATCGTCTATGACTCCGACGGTTACTCCTCCCTCCAGGGCAGCCTGGTGTGAATCAATTTCCTCGCTGACAATTTTAAGAGCCAGGAGGTCATAGCCTGAGGCTGATAGTATCTGTGTGTCACCTGTGTCAGGTTGACGAAAAATGAGGATATTGTCATCACCCGGTTCAGGGAGGAGGTCGGGTGAATGCAGCACCTCAATCAGGTTCTGCCAATGCACGGTCAGGACAGTAAGGCTGGGGTTGATAATACGATTTTTCGGGTTTTCCGGTAGAGGATCATCCTGAACATTTTCCACCTGAAAGCGTGCCAGCTCAAGAGCGGCAAGATCGGGGAGGAAATGGTGTTTCCCTATGAGATTTAAGTTATTTTTTAAAATTTCTGGAAGAAGAAAAGGATCGTCCACAGGGGGGAGTTCGCTAAGAAAGGTACATGCCGCAGGATATATTGATGAGAGTTGAGCGTTGTCAAGAGAAGTCAAGTTTGTACCAGAAGATAGGAGAAGAAAAAAAGAAGGTCGATATCCATCCTGGATATCGACCCATAGCTACTCATTCAATCTAAAAACAAATCACTACTTTTTCAGCAGACCCTTTGCGGCATCCGCAGCCGCACCAGCGGCCTCATCAACGGCTTTTTCAGCAACTTCTCCACCCTTCTCAGTGGCCATATCGGTTATTTCCTTGACGGCATCTTTTGTATCGTTGTCAGCACTCACGGTGCTGTCTTTCTGGCCGCCTCAGCCACTTCCTGCGGGTTTTTCAACTTTTTTATCAGCGCCAACTGCGCTGTCTTTGGTGCCGCCTCAGCCACTTCCTATTGCGTTACCTACGGTGATACCACCGGCACTGATAAGTCCGGCAACACCAAGGCTGGCAAGGAATTTTTTCAGATTCCTGCTCTTCATGGATATCCTCCTTTGAGGGTTGATGAGTGAGTACGGAGATTAATTAAAGTATCTATTAATTACCGTACATGCTTGGAAAGAATGTTAAAGTGCTACAACGTAGAAGTCAATGAAAAAGGGAAATAAAAATTGAAAATTTATTGAACAAGTGGTATAAGATTTTATACTTATCTAAATGTCTATCTCCTATCATTGGAGAATGTAATGGATGTCTTTGTTGTATCAATAGATTATTTAAAACGTACAATCAGTTGTCGGTGATTTACGTTCATGTTAATTTTTATTTTGAGAGGGTCAAAAGATGAAGAAAAAAATTGTTGCATCACTGTTGTCCTTGCCATGTTTCCTTGTGGCTCAAAATGGATTTGCGATGGAGACTAGCTTTATTCCCAGAGCAAATATTGGGTACTCGTATTATTCTATTGAGTGGAGTGAGGCTCAGGTACCCGAACCCGGTATAAC
>DAOVTM010000324.1 GCA_030633145.1 Desulfobulbaceae bacterium | reverse complement strand
TTGTTTACTCATTTTCATTCGTATTCCTCACGGTATTTCCTCAATACATACAAGGCGATAATATTGAGGATCAGGGTGACGATAAAGAGCAGCAGGCCAAGGGCAAAGGCGGCCAGGGTTTTGGGACTGTCAAATTCCTGATCCCCCACCAGCAGGGTAACAATCTGCACCGTCACCGTGGTAACCGCCTGCAGGGGATTGGCGGTGAGGTTGGCAGAAAGTCCTGCCGCCATGACCACAATCATAGTCTCGCCAATGGCTCTGGAAACAGCCAACAGCATACCACCGACTATACCGGGTAAGGCGGCAGGGATAATGACATTTTTTATGGTTTCAGATTTGGTGGCACCCAGGCCGTAGGAACCGTCCCGCAGGGATTGAGGAACCGCATTGATCACATCATCTGAAATGGACATTACAAAGGGGATAATCATGATACCCATGATAAGGCCGGCAGCCAGGGCTGATTCAGAGGAGACCTGTAAACCTATGAACGCCCCCAAATCACGGATAAGAGGAGCAACCACAAGTGCTGCAAAAAAACCATAGACCACGGTTGGAACACCAGCCAGAATCTCAATCAGTGGCTTGGCAACCTTGCGCATGGTTTTTCCGGCGTATTCGGATAGATAAATGGCAGACATCAACCCGGTTGGGGCAGCAACGGCCATGGCAATGACAGAGATAAGCATGGTACCAGCAAAGACTGGAATAACGCCAAATTCACCAGATGCACCGACCTGATCCGCACGGATGGAGGTTTGCGGACTCCAGGTAAGGCCAAAGAGGAATTCATTAACAGGTATTTTTTGAAAAAAACGGATTGCCTCAAAGAGAACAGAGAGAACAATTCCGATGGTGGTAAAGATCGCGATAAGGGAGCAGAAGATAAGCAGGTAGCGTACCATCCGTTCGACATGGTTTCTGGCTCGTAGTGTTGCCTTTATCGTCCTGAAACCAATGAGCAGGAAGGCTATCCCGATGACGGCCAGGCTGGCCGCCTTTATGGATTGACCGGTTTTCTGCAACTGGACATAATAGTTAGAGGCATCAATCAGATCCGGATCAATCTGTCCGCCAAAGGTCAGACCCTGAGAGAGATTTTTTATATCATTTAAGATTAACCCCAAGCGGTCGGAAGGGAGGGAGCTGAATCGTTCCGGCAAGGAGGAAAGCACCATCCCGGATATAATAGTTGGTTCCACAAACTGCCAGACCATAAAGATAAGCAAGCCAGGCAGACCACACCAGATGGAAATCAGGAAGCCGTGGTAGGTTGGTCTTGAGTGGAGCGATTTTATGCCGCCAATATCTTTGCCAATGGAGAAGGCCCGCTTTCGCCCAAGGGTATATCCCAGTCCTGTTAAGCCTAAAAGGAGGGTGAGTATGAATTGATTTGACATATTTTATCTCGGCTTGTTCGACGGGTTGTCTTATCTTTTGCTGTTCCTGATGCTATCAATATTCCTTCTGACAACCTCTCCCTCAACCATATAGATGACATCCTCAGCAATATTGGTTGCCCGGTCGGCAATTCGCTCCAGATGTCCGGCTACCAGATAGAGATTGAGCAGGGAACGACCAAATTCAGGTTTCTTTTTCATTGCTTTTCTGATCAGTTTATAGGCTCTTCGTTTCAGGGTGTTAATCTCCTCGTCAAGGAGGATAATTTTTTTGGCAATGTCCACATCCCGATCCACCAGGGCATCAAGGCTCATGTTCACTTCTTTCATGACCAGGTCTGTCATCACCTCGAAATTAAACGGAAAGGACAACCCCTCAGCCTTAGAGACAATCTTGACCCGTTTGGCAATCTGTGCCGCATAATCGCCGATCCGTTCCATCTCGTTGTTGACCTTGATGACGGTAATGAGAAAGCGTAAGTCCTTGGCAACCGGTTGATAGAGAGCCATGATCTTGAGGCAGTCCTCCTCGATCTCGATTTCCATCTCATCAATTTCCCAGTCAGATGCAATAATTTCCCTGGCAAGCTGGATGTCTTCCGAGTGGACTACAGAACATGCCTTGCGGACTCTATCCTCTACCATTGAACCCATGGTCAGGAGTTTTTGTCGTAATTTATCTATTTCACGATGAAAATTTCGGTGCATTGTGTAGTTTTCTCCATTATTTATCGTTATTAATTAATACAATAGCAGGCCTGTATTTGATAATCGTTTGGGTTTTATTAAGATTGCGTTAGGATGCGGGGTTTTCCTTGACGTGGCTACAATCAGAGGGGATAGTTGTCTGGAAAATGTAACGCTTCACCGGAGTGATTCATGGCAAAGAAAAAGCATATACTTATTATTGAAGATGATGAAGATATCCAGCAGCTTGTTTCCTTTAACCTGATCAAGGCAGGGTTCCATGCCAGCTGCGCTGATGACGGAGAGGAAGGTCTGAAACTTCTCAAGGAGCAGCGTGTTCATACAGTTGTGCTGGATCTGATGTTACCCGGTATTTCCGGTTATGAGGTGTGTGAAAAAATCCGTAAACATAAAAAGAAAAGGATAAACCAGCTGCCAATCATCATGTTAACGGCCAAGGGCGAGGAAAATGATATTGTAACTGGCCTGGAAAGTGGTGCGGATGACTACATTACCAAACCATTCAGCCCCAAGGTTCTGGTTGCCAGGATTAAGTCTGTTCTGCGGAGGGGAAAAGGGAGCATGGATGATGAAGGTGATGAACAGGTTATTTCGCTCCATGGTTTAATAATAGACAAAGGACGACATGAAGTTATCCAGGCAGGCAGTGAACTGTCCCTTACCATGACTGAATTCAGTATTTTGACTCTGCTGGCCGGTCGCCCGGGATGGGTGTTCAGCAGGCAGCAGATTATTGATCAGTTACGCGGTTATGATTATTCCATTACACCGAGAGCTATTGATGTGCAGGTCTTTGGTCTTCGTAAAAAACTTGGCAGTGCAGGCCAGCATATAGAAACGGTGCGTGGAATCGGCTACCGATTCAGAGATTAACTTCAGGATGATATAAGACTCAATGAAAGCAAGAAAACTTATTTATCATATTTTTCCAGCCAATATCCTGGTTATCATCGGAGTCATGATCGTCCTTGTCTGGTACGGTTCCGGGGCAATAGAGAATTTTTATATGGATGAAACCAGATCATCCCTGATTGCAAGAGGCTGGTCGATTGAGGAACAGGTTACTTCAATGCTTGCTGAAGATGATCTTGCACATCTCCGACAATTTATACAGAGAATTGGCCAGAAAACATCCTCCAGAATAACCGTCATCGCCCCAACCGGGATTGTCCTCGCCGATTCCTTAAAGGATTCCCAGCTCATGGAGAATCACATAAATAGACCGGAGATTCGTGCTGCCATGCACTCAGAAAACGGTTTTGCTGTTCGTTTCAGCCGAACAGTTGGCGAAAACCTTCTCTATGCTGCCATCCCCCTTGAGCACCTGCAGGGGGAGGATGGTGCTACCGTCCTTAGATTATCCGTTTCAGTGGCCGGACTGGAATCAACCTTGACAACGGTGAAGACTAAGATTGGTCTTGGCATGATGCTGGTCGTTCTAGTCGCTGCCATTATTACCATGTTTGTATCTCGCCGGATTTCCCGTCCCCTGGAAGAGATGACCAGAGGAGCAGAGCGCTTTGCCACTGGTCAGTTTACCCCTCAGCTTATGGCGGGACATCATGTATCCTGTGAAATAGCTACCCTGTCTCAGGCATTAAATTCAATGGCAAATCAGCTTCAGGACAGGATCATGACTATTCTGCGACAAAAAAATGAGTTGCAGACAGTTCTTGATTCAATGCTGGCAGCAGTACTTACCGTGGATCTGGATGGCAGGGTCATCAGCATTAACGCGGCAGCGGCAAAGCTATTGCATCTTACAACTGTCAATGCTGCCACCAGTCAGGTAGAGGAGATAATCAGGAATATTGATATCCTGCAGATTATTCATCGGGGAATAGCGGGAGAAGAAACCATAGAAGATGAAATATCTATTTCAGTGAACAGTGAGGATTGTTTTCTGCTCACCAACTGTGTCCAGCTATATGATGAAAAAAAACAGAGCGTTGGAGTGTTACTTGTGCTGCACGATGTCACAAAGATAAGACATCTTGAAAATATGCGGCAAGACTTTGTTGCCAATGTCTCCCATGAATTGAAAACACCGATAACATCCATCAGAGGATATGTAGAAACTATCCTTGATGATGCTCTGGAGGATAAGGAAAACAGTCTCCGCTTTCTTGAAACCGTACTCAAAAAGGCAAACAATCTTGATGCCATCATTGACGATCTTCTTGTTTTATCCCATATAGAGCAACAGGACGAGGGCAGCAAGATCCGATTATCCGTACAAGATCTGAAACCTGTGCTTTGGGAAGCATTACACACCTGCGAGTCGAGAGCTGTGGAAAAAGGAATCCGCTTGAAACTGGATTGTCTTGATTCTTTACAGGTCAATATGCACGAGATACTCCTTGAGCAGGCTGTGGTCAACCTGATTGTCAATTCGATTACATACAGCCATGAAAACAGTGCGGTTCAGCTGAACGCCGAAAGAGTAACAGGAGATAATCAGGAACAAATTGTCATCACTGTATCTGATTTTGGGATTGGTATTGGTAAGGAACACCTTCCACGGCTCTTTGAACGTTTTTACCGTAGCGATAAGGCCAGAAGCCGAAAACTTGGCGGAACTGGCCTGGGGCTTGCCATTGTGAAACATATTGTTCAAGCGCATCATGGTACAGTTCAGGTGCAGAGCGAGGTCGGCAGGGGTACTTCTGTTGTTATCAGTTTGCCGAATGGGCATGCCATTTGAATGATGTAAAATATGTATCCTCTTTATAAATTATGGAAACATCTGATAACCCACTGGTTCCCATGCTCCTGCGTGGGAACCTTGTTTGCCGCTCCAGCGGCAGTACAGGA
>DAOVTM010000458.1 GCA_030633145.1 Desulfobulbaceae bacterium | reverse complement strand
GAGCAATTGCCTGATCTCTTCGAGTGGTTGCTTAAAAAAACGGGTGGTTTACCGCTCCCCCGTAAACGCAAAAGAGGGGACGCTCCTAACCCGTTGATTATACAAACTGTTGCGGCTTAAGTTGGTAGCCCGCATTTCCCTTACAGATAATGTTTGCATAGTTTCCTCTATTTATTATTGTTCTTTATACTAAATAATGTAGCACAAAACGGCTATTTTCGCAAGAGCGGTTACAACGAAAATGCAGAACGGGAAGAGTTCACTTGAGATAAATGGAGAGAACTGGTAAAAGGATGTAATTATGAAATCCATTTCTTTTGAACGATTCGTCAGCTTCCGCTATTTGCGAGCCAAGCGTAAACAAAAATTTATTTCTCTGATTTCGATAATCTCCGTACTCGGGGTTGCAGTAGGAGTCATGGCTCTCATCGTGGTGCTGTCAGTCTATACCGGCTTCACCGAGGGTCTGCGTGATCAGATCATCGGCATCAACGCCCATATTCTGGTGCAGTCCTTTGGCGGTGAGATTGATAACCCCAATCTGCTGGTTAATAAGATTGAATCCGTGGACGGGGTGGTGGCTGCTACCCCCTATATCTATGGACAGGCCTTGATCACCTCTGGTAACGCCTCCTCGGGCATTGTTCTGCGCGGAATTGAACCTGCCACTGCGGGCAGAGTAATCAATCTGGAATCCAAGATGATCAGCGGCAGTATCAGTGAGCTGGCAACTGATACCAGCTTGCCAGCGATCATCCTGGGCAGTGAGTTGGCAAAGCAGCTACGGGTAAGAAAGGGAGGGAAAATACGCCTCATCTCTCCCAACGGCCCCTTGACCCCCATGGGAGTTCTGCCAAAGGTTCGTACCTGCCGGGTCGGTGCTGTCTTTGAGACCGGCATGTTTGAGTATGATTCGACCATGGGGTTTGTCAACCTGGAAACGGCTCGTGGTCTGGTTGGTATGAACAGTAAAGGAGTACATGGGATTGAGGTGCGGGTTGCGGACAAAAAAGTCGATCAGGCTGACCAGGTTGCGGCAGCCATCGGGAAAGAGCTTGGCGGTATGTATTCGGTGCGTGACTGGATGCGGATCAATCAGAACCTATTTGCGGCTCTGAAACTGGAAAAGATCGGTATCTTTATTGCATTGGATCTTATCATCCTGGTGGCCTCACTCAATATTATCTCCACCCTGGTGATGGTGGTCATGGAAAAAACACGCGATATTGCGATCCTTAAATCCATGGGAGCCACCACCGCCTCCATTATGCGGATCTTTTTTTATCAGGGAGCAGTGATCGGCCTCACCGGCACGGTGCTGGGGGTATGCAGCGGGCTTGGACTCTGCGCCCTGCTCAAACGCTACGAGATTATTGAACTTCCCAGGAATGTCTATCCCATGTCCACCATGCCGGTCAAGGTGGTACCCATGGATGTGACGGTGATTGCCCTTTCTGCAGTCCTCATTACCCTGGCCGCAACCCTCTATCCCTCCTGGAAGGCTTCCAGGGTCAGACCGGCAGAGGCCCTGACCTATGAATAAGCAAGGTACACCTCTGCTGCGGGCAGAGAACATCCACAAAACCTACGGTACCGCAGAGAATCCGGTCAAGGTCTTACGCGGGGTGGATCTGGAAATTCTCCAGGGGGAACGGGTTGCCGTAGTTGGAACCTCTGGTTCCGGTAAGACCACTCTCCTGCAAATACTGGGCTGTCTGGACATCCCTGACCAGGGAAAACTGCTCTTTGAGGGGACTGACCTGGCTCAGGAAAAAGAGAGCAGACTCAGCCGTCACCGTAATAAAAATGTCGGTTTTATCTTTCAGTTTCACTACCTGCTGCCGGAATTCACGGCTCTGGAAAATGTCCTGATGCCCGGCATGATTGCGGGTGTGGAGAAGAAAACTCTTCGGGAAAAAGGGGAAAACCTGCTGCAACAGGTCGGACTCTCCCACCGGCTGCAACACCGCAGCGGTGAACTCTCCGGCGGTGAGCAGCAACGGGTAGCACTGGCCAGGGCTTTGATTATGGAACCCGGACTCCTGTTGGCCGACGAACCCACAGGTAACCTTGATTCAGCCAGCGGCAACCAGGTCTTTGAACTGCTCACCGGTCTCAGTCAGAGCCGTTCCCTGTCAGTGATCATGGTGACCCACAATATGGAGCTGGCTGATTCCATGGATCGCCGTGTCACTCTGGCTGACGGGTGCCTGACCTGATCCTGTCTGTTTTTAAAAAGCTCCTTATTTATATCCGGAAATAACCGTATTATCCGGTGTTCCGTGGGGTACGGTATTTTTCAACCAGCAATCCCGGAGCTGAACCCCAAAATTAAATGACCGGCAGAAGCGATCCTGGGCGCAAACTCTTGCGCATTCCTCCATATTGTAAACCGTTAATGTCCGATAATCACCGCCAAAACGTTTCAAACTTGGAGTTATCTGCATCCCGGCAACCCTGCCGAATTGCTGGTTTGGGCGGGGAGGCGGAGGCTGGTGATGCTGCTGAGGCGGGTTGCCGCCACTGCTGATTTTGACCCCTGATACTGCCCCGTTGCTGGGTCTCGGCGGTGTTACCCGATTTTTGAGTGAACAGTATTTATGACTGTAGTTATAGTCCATGGCAACACAGCGAGGATCTGCCCCGCATTCTCTGGCACATTGCTCCGGGCTTTGGGTCGGTAACTTGCGATAGGTTGCACCGGAACGATTAGTTCCATACTCCATGCGCACCCCCGCTATCACCTGTCCAGCCACTCCGCCACCCGCAAAACTTCGGCCCTGTTGACGCTGTTGGCCTTGCTGTTGCTGACCCTGCTGACCCTGCTGGCTCGGTTGGCCTTGCTGACTCGGTTGGCCTTGCTGACCCTGCTGGCTCGGTTGGCCCTGCTGGCCTTGCTGACCCTGCTGGCTCGGTTGGCCCTGCTGGCCTTGCTGACCCTGCTGGCTCGGTTGGCCCT
>DAOVTM010000263.1 GCA_030633145.1 Desulfobulbaceae bacterium | reverse complement strand
GGATCAGTGGTGCGCAGATGGCCGAGCTGAAAGGTGGGAAGGGAGGCAAAGCCGGTTCCTCGGTTGACCTCCTCTTTTAAAGAGTGGAGTACGGACACGATCACATCAAGATAATCATGGGTCGGTTCTGCGAATCCGTCCGCAGCCCCCTGCTGCGAAACAAACTTACGTTGAAAAAAGGAGCGCAGAGCCTCCTTCTTGGCCTCGCCCCAGGTCTGGCTGGCAACCAGTTCCAGTGTAGAATCAAAATCAGGGGAAAATGCGGGCAGCTCCACAAAGGAGTGATCCGGCTCATTATCAAGAAAGGAACAGGCATGGCCGCCCGGATAGGAGGAGGTAAAATCCAGGTTTGGAAACTCCAGGCCGTTATTAAAGTAATAGCCGTTGTCAGACAGCATCTTCCAGTTGAGCAGAACCCGTTTGGAAAAATCATAAAAGTAATTACGGCAAAAATCAAAGCCGTCAAAACGCATCGCATCCATAGCCAGCATGGAGGTGACCATGGTATCGTAGCAGGGGACGGAGCCGCGCTGCCTGGGGGCACTCTTTTCCGGCAGCTGTCCCTTGCGGTAGCGGAACCAGGTTCCCTGGGGGCCAAGGTAAAGAATCCCGTGCGGAAACATCTCCACTACGATATGGCAGAGGAAGCGGTTACGCTCTCTGTCCCAGAGTCCCACCTCCGGGGTGCGCATAGCGCGCAGACACATGGCGACAATGGTCTCCCAGTTGACCGAGGCATCCATCTCCATGCGGGTGGTTTCCAGGTCGGACAGACGGCAAAAGAGGGTAAACCGTTCCCCCAGTCGTTCCGCCCATTTCTGCCAGTGAGCCACTGAAATCCCCATGGCAATACACCAGAGACCGGGATTGATCTCCACCATCGCCTCACAGACCTGGGGCGGCATCCCGGAGTCGTCAATAAGGATCATCCCATTATTATTGCCGACCACGGCACCCTCATTATCACTGATGACAAAAGGGGCGTTGTTTTTTCCCCGCCCTTCTGCTGGCAGCAATTGGTTGACCATGAACCAGCCATGATCAGGACTGGCCGCTGAACGTGCCTCCCGCTTGCGAAAGATCTGATAGACCTGTTTTTCCTGACCGTAGGAGAGGGAGTTGAGATGGGGGGTCAGCTCTGAACCAACCAGGTAGGAGGCCAGCCAGGTCAGGCATTGTTCCAGCCGTCCCTTTTCAATGGAGACCGGCCCGGCCAGCAGTTCAACGGCATCACCGGGATTATAGCCGTAAGCGGGCAGGCTGCCCTCTTCCAGGAGACTAACCTCCTTGGTGGCCAGGTTGGTAATGGTAACATTGGAACCAAGGAGGAGAATCTTAGGTGACATTATTTATCCTGTTGAGATGGTAATTAAAGCTAATACAAGTCCGTCTTCTTTAAGAGGGCAATAGCAGCCTGATAGGAGACAACTATCATGGCGACCCAGCACAGCAGTAAAAAAGTATTCATTTTTTCTCCGTATTAACATCTATTGATAGTAGAAAATAAACTATTGTTCTTTATTCACTGACCTCTTTCGGGCCGATATTGATCTGCCTGAGCATGATGGAGACCTCGGCAATGAGCAGCAGGGTAAAGAGGATCAGGAACATGAAAAAGGTCGTAGCCACAGTACCGGCAGTCAGGTTGGTACGGGCCACGGTCACGGGAAGCAAATCCTGGATAGCCCAGGGCTGACGACCAACCTCGGCAACGATCCATCCTGACCAGTGAGCGAACAGGCCAAGAAAGACCATCACGGTTCCCCCTTTCAGGAGCCACTTCTGCTCTTTGAGGGTGTCTTTCCAGCTAAAATACAAAAAGGCCAGAAAAACCAGAGGAAAGACTGTTCCAAGGGCAACCATTAAATGAAAGGCGTTAAAGGTTAATCCCACAGGCGGCACAGCCTCTTCTGGTTTGGTAAGAAAACCATAACCCAGGTATTCCTTATTGGCCTGAAACATGGTGAGGGCAGCGGTTGCCGCAGCAGTATCACCGTTCTTGCTTGCCTTTTTATACGCATCCAGCTGGGTCAGGGCAATTTTCCCTTTGACAATTTTGTCATCCACTCCCATAATCTTATGATCGGGGTTGCCATAGACCAGATCTTCAATGCCTGGCACAAAGGATCCTGAGGAACGGTTTGCAAGCAGGGAAAGTATTCCTGGAATCTTTATTTTAAAAGAGAGACCATCCTGATCATCACCGATCTTTTTGTCCGAGTCCACCATCCCCATGAGTACGATTCCGGCACCCTCTTCACCCTTGTACAGTCCTTCCATGGCCGCCAGTTTCATGGGCTGATGCTGTGCCACTTCATAAGCAGCTTCATCACCGGTGAAACCGACAAAGGCGGAAGAGACCAAGCCAAAGACCGCTGCCACCATAATGGAACGTCTTGCCATCTTTTCATGCCGTCCTTTCAATAAATACCAGGACGAAATAGAGATGATAAAGAGGGAGGCAAAGAGCATGGAAGAGCTGGTGGTATGGGTGAACTTGGATACGGCTATGGGATTAAAGACCACCTCTGCAAAATTGTTCATTTCAAAACGGGCAGAGTCCGGGTTAAAGACCTGACCCACAGGACGCTGCATCCAGGCATTGGCAACCAGAATCCAGACCGCAGACAGGTTGGAGCCAATTGCCACCATCCAGGTGGAGAAGAGGTGGAATTTTTTAGAAACACGGTTCCAGCCAAAAAACATGACTGCGAAAAAGGTGGCCTCCAGGAAGAAGGCAAAGATACCCTCAATAGCCAGGGGGGCACCAAAAATGTCACCCACCATCCAGGAATAGTTGGACCAGTTGGTACCAAACTCAAACTCAAGGATGATTCCGGTGGCAACACCGATGGCAAAGTTGATCCCGAACAGGGTCATCCAGAAGCGAGTCAGGTTCTTCCACTCTTCGCTGCCGGTACGGTAATAGATGGTGTGGTAAAAGGCGATAATCCAGGTAATTCCCAGGGTCAGTGGAACAAAAATCCAGTGGTACAGGGCGGTGAGGGCGAATTGCGCCCTGGCCCAGTTCACCATAGTCAGGTCGAAATTTTCAATCATTCTTCAACTCCTTTAGTGGAATCCTTTTGTGGATTTTTTTGTGTTATAAAAAAATCTTGTTGAACGGATCTGGTCAGTTCATTGAGGACATAATCAGCCCGTTCTTTATCTGTATTAAAGTTGGTTGCAAGAAAATCAGGGAAGAAAAACAGTTTCAAAACCCCAAACATGACAATCAACTTGATGAAAATAATCTTCCACAGGGTCTTGCCCACAGTCATACGACGAAACCCGTCGCCATAAAAGCGGTAAACCCGCAGGAAGATATTGGATTGTTGCTGTATCTGCATGGTGTGAATCAGGATACAGGAGTTACAGTTGTAACTCCTGTATTCTGTCTCCTCGTACATATCTTAGTACATATGACCGGCATCAGGGTTTGACAACTCTGCGACAGACATCTTTTTAGAGTCCATTAGCCACCAGACATAGGCGACATAGGCCAGCACACAGGGGATTGCCAAGGCAACCCAGGTCATGACCTGCAGGGTATAGACGGTTGAAGATGCATTATAAATAGTCAAACTGGATTGGAGGTCAACCTTGGAGGGATAAAAGGCGGTGTTGTTGAAACCAGCCAGTCCAAAAACGGTCAAACCCACCAGCACGGTTCCCAGTCCAGAAGACCAGATGCCACATTTGGCCTCGGTCTTTGCGGTCAGCACCACGCCGGTGATTACCAGGATCAGTCCAGCCACCAGAGAGAGAGCCAGTGCCGGAACCTCAACCAGATTAAACAGGTATTTCCAAGTTTGGCGATAGATCTCACCGTTCTCTCCTATGGCAAAGCCGTCCATGGGGAGGATCTGTAAGAGAAACCAAGCCAGAAAGGGGAGGCTCCAGAGAAAGTTCTTGAGTGTCGAGGTACGAAGCCGCTCTTCAAATTCTTCTACCCCTTTGAAATCAATATTATTGATCAGGTACATAGCACCCAACGCCCTGGAATTAAAGACCAGAAAGAGACCAAGGGAGAGGTTAAAGAGGGAAAAGGCCGCTTCCAGACCGCGTAGAGAACTGGTCCAGGTGACGAAGTTATAGCTGCTCAGGGTGAAGTTAGAACCGGTAAAAAAGGTTCCTACTGCGGTTCCAATAAGGAGAACTCCGACCACTCCGTTGATAAGGAGAAAGGTGTCAAAGGTCTTTGTTCCCAGTACATTAGCCGGTTTGCTGCGATACTCATAACTGACCGCCTGGATAATAAAGGTAAAGAGAATGAGTACCCATACCCAGTATGCCCCGCCGAATGAGGTGGCATAGAACTTGGGGAAGGCGGCAAAAAGAGCTCCACCAAAGGTGACCAGGGTGGTAAAGGTCAGCTCCCATTTTCGCCCAAGTGAGTTGGCGATCAGGGATCGTTCCTCTGCTGTTTTTGCAACTCTGGCCATCAGGGTCTGGCCGCCCTGGACAAAGAAAAGAAATAGCAGCAGCGAGCCGAGTACAGAACACAGGAACCACCATAGTCCCTGTAGCTGCGCATGCGAAGCGGTTTGAATCCAATAGGCAATCATGGGTACTTCCTCAGGTTAAAGGGGGGGTAAAAGGGTAAAAAAAAGAGGTACAATAATAAAAAAGCAGGCTAAAACAAGCGAGCCAGCATATTAATAACAAAGATATGGTACTCTTTCAGTATAAGAAAAAAACAGGTATTATGTCAATATATATTCTTGATAATCAAAACAGGATGCTTTAGAATTTCTCCCTGGAAATTAGCAAATCTTTATAGCAAAATGGAACCTTTGAACCTTTGGATACACCATGCTCATCACCGCAGCAACTGATTTTGAAATGAACTCCTTTCTCCAGAAGGGTGGGAGCAGCTACGAGACCCTGATCACCGGAGTAGGGCCGGTGGAGACTACGCTGTCCCTGTCCTGCCGACTCCAGAAAGAAGCTGTGGATTGTGTTCTCAATTTTGGAATTGCCGGAGCCTACCCGGACAGTACAGCTCAATGTACTGCCGGTATGCTTGATATCTGTCTGGCCGAACAGGAAATACTTGCCGATTTTGGTATATTGCTGGAGGACAGGATTGAAAGGTTTGCGCTAGCAGGGCTGCCGGTTAAAGATAGTTTCATCATGGACAGCAGTCTGTTATCTCTGGCCGGACAGGCTCTGACAGATAATGGTCGAGAATTTCTATGCGGCAACTTTCTCACTGTCAACTGTGCCAGCGGCACCCATGCACGGGGAAGCATCCTTGCCCGTCAGTTTGCGGGTTTATGTGAAAACATGGAGGGCGGGGCCATTGCCAGAGTATGTAAGCATTTTGCAGTACCCTGCCTGGAGGTACGCTGTATCAGCAATCTGGTTGAAGACCGGAATGTGGAAAACTGGCAAATGCGGGAGGCATGCACCCTGGCTGGGCAGGCGGCTGCCGTTATTGCTGCGGCAATCAGAACATCCTGCGGCACTCATAACAACTTGACGAATAAAAAATGAATTGTTTGCCGTTCGCCATAGCCTGCGTTATACTGTGAGGTATTCCCTTGCATCATTTTTTGTCAAAAGCAGTCTTACACTAAACCAGTACCCATGACTCCACCCCGTAAACTCATCTCGGGCCTGATCTGGCTGCCGTTTATACTTCTGCTCATCGGATATCTTGTCTTCCGTGAGCAGAACACCAAACGACCGGATCAGATCGAGGTCACCACTACTGGTTTTATCGAGATGTGTCTCTCCTGTCATAAAGAGGAGGCTCTTGATCCAGCGCATGGCAGCAGGGTGGTGGGGTGTTCTCCCTGTCATCTTGGTGATGCCATGGCCATTGACAAGGATAAGGCTCATGAGGGGAT
>DAOVTM010000430.1 GCA_030633145.1 Desulfobulbaceae bacterium | reverse complement strand
CCGATCCAGGGAACCCAGCGGTTCATCAAGGAGCAGCAGCTGCGGTTCAGGGGCAAGGCTCCGAGCCAGAGCGACCCGCTGCCGTTCCCCGCCTGAGAGGGCATCAATACGCCGTTCCGCATATCCTTCCAACCCTACCATGGTCAGCATCTCGTTAATACGTTGTGTCTTTTTGGTCTTATCCCATCTGTGCCTCTCCCGGCCAAAACCGATATTATCAGCCACATTACGATGGGGGAAAAGGGCATACTCCTGAAACATCATGCCGAAATTACGTTTATGGGAAGGAACTGCTGCCATGTCACGACCCGCAAAAAGGATCTGTCCCTGGTCTGGCTGATCCAGTCCTGCCAGCAGTCGCAACAGGCTGGTCTTACCTGAGCCTGATGGACCCAACAGGGCAAGGATTTCACCTTTTTTCAGGGAAAAATCAACCTGATGCAGGAATGTTTCACCCGCATAGCTTGCAGAAATTTGTTTTATTTCCAGCAGGGACATCACTGTTCTCCCAAATTGCGGTTCAGTTTTTCCAGTCCCAAAAAGGCAACAGAGGTCACCAGCATCAGGATACTGCTCATGGCCATGGCCTGACCGTAGTTCAGCTCACCCGGTTTGCTGAGAAAACGAAAGATTGCCACTGGCATGGTGGGAGTATGGGGTCGGGTCACAAAGGATGAGGCACCAAATTCACCCATGCTGATGGCAAAGGCAAAGATCGAGGCCGCCAGCAGGGCCTGGCTGATGAGGGGTAGGTCAATGAGGTACCGAATCCGTAACGGTGAGGCACCAAGCATGGCTGCCGCCTCCCGTAATGCCTCTGGTATCCGGCGCAGTCCGGGCAGGATCGCACGGACTACAAAGGGAAAGGCCACCAGGGTATGAGCCAGCACCACCAGCCAGAGCGAGTCCCTCAGGTTGAGAGGCGGCTTGTTAAGGGTGATGATATAGCCAAACCCCAGGGTCACTGCCGAGGTTGCCAGGGGGAGCATGATAACCGCATCCCAGAATGAAGTCGCCCTGTTACCCGGCAGGGCCAGCCAACAGGAGGCGGAAAGGCCGAGGAGCAGAGCCAGGGACATGGCAGCAAGGGCAAAACCGATACTGTTGCGGATTGCCAGACCTGGCGGGACAAAAAAGAGTGAATCTGCTGAGGCGGAAAAAAGGGTGGAATACCAGGCAAGGGTCCAGCCGGCATCACTTAACAAGGAGCTGGCGACCAGGGCCAGCAGGGGGGTAACCAGCAGGATGATCATAAATACGATATTCAGAATAATGACCAGCTTTTCCATGACTGTTTTCGGACGTACAGGCCCAGCCCCGGTACCATCACTCAGCCAGGAGATATTGTCTCTCTTGGCGAGATAACCGTGCAGCCACATGAGGGCAAAATTGATGAAGATCTGAATCAGGGAGAGGGTGGCAGCCATGGGCAGGTTAAAAAAATGTACGGCCTGTCGGTATATCTCCACCTCAATGGTGGCATACCCTGGCCCGCCCAGGATCAGCACCACCCCGAAGCTGGTAAAGCAGAAGATAAAGACTAGCAGGGCAGCAGAACCAATGGCTGGCATGAGCAGAGGCAGGGTGATCTTGAAAAAAATCTGCCAGGGAGAGCCGCCAAGCATGGTCGCAGCCTGGTTCAACTCTCTGGAAAGCCCGGCCCAGTAGCCGCCCACGATGCGCAGCACCAGGGCGTAATTATAGAATACATGGGCCAGGAGGAAGAAATAGACGGTCTGATCTATAGTTACAGGAGGGGTATTCAGGTCAAAGAGAAACATGAGCAGGGAATTGAGCAGCCCGTTCTCCCCCAGTAAGGCACGAAAGGCCGCTGCCACCACCATGGTTGGCAGGACAAAAGGGATACTGGTGATAACCCGAACCAGATGCTTGCCTGGAAAGGTATAACGGCCATAGATATAGGCTCCGGGCAGTGCCACCAGCAGGGTCAGCAGGGTAGAGACCGCTGCCTGCCAGCAGGTAAACCAGAGGATCTTACGATAGGAAGCAGTGGAAAAGAAACGAAGCAGCTCACCCTTTGCCCAGACTCCGTCCGGGAAAAAACTCAATAAAAATATCTTTATCAGCGGATAAAAATAGAACAGGCTGAGAAAGAGGAGGGGAACCGCCAGAAGCAGTGAGCGGCGCATGTTCAACGCACTACTGCCTCCGTCCAAGCCTCAATCCATTGCTCCCGGTTTTTTTCTATGGCAGCAGGGGGAACCATTGCCGGTGCCTGGGCAATCTGGGCATGTTTGGAAAATACCGGGGGCAGTGCTGCGGCAGGATTGACCGGAAAGACAAACATCTGCAAGGGGATATCTTCCTGGAAGGGACGACTGAGGAGGAAATCCACCAGCTTTCGGGCCATAGCCTGTTTTTTTGTTCCTTTGAGGATACCGACAAATTCGATCTGGCGAAAGGCGGAACCGCTGCCAAGTACGGCAGCAGTTGGAGATTCAGTCATCGGTTCCTTGGCAAAATGGACGGTTGCCGCCGGACTGGATGCGTAACTGACCACTATAGGGCGACTGCCCTTGGAGGCAGCAGTGAAATGTCCATAATAGGCATCTTCCCAGCCATTACTTACCAGTACTTCATTCGAGCGCAAATCCTTCCAGAAGGAGATATATTTATCCTCACCGAAATGGCCGATGGTGGCCAGGAGAAAGGCCAGGCCAGGCGAGGAGGTTGCCGGATTTTCCACCACCAGCAGACCTCTGTATTCCGGTTTTACCAAGTCTTCCAGGGAGGCAGGTGGCTGGATACCCTTTTGCGCAAACCACTTTTTATCAATATTGAGACAGACATCACCAAAGGAGACCGGCAGTAACCTGTTTTGCTTATCAAGTTTGAACTGCTCCGGGATGGCGGCAAGGGCAGGAGCCTGGTAAGGTTCAAAGATATCCCCCTTTATTGCCCGGCTCAAAAAGGTGTTATCCACCCCGTAAAAAAGATCAGCCATGGGATTGTCTTTGGAGAGAATAGCCTGGATCAGGGCGGCTCCGGCATCGCCGGATTTGAGAAAACTGATCTTGACCTGGTTTTCCGCTTCAAAGCGGGCAATGACCTCTTTGCTGACATTAAAGCTGTCATGGGTCATGATGGTTATGGTTTTCTCGGCACTGGCTGTGCTTATCTGTACAAGGATAAGGAACAGGGTGGCAATAATGAGAAGAGTTCTGTTTTTGTTGTTTGTTTTCATGGCTGGTGATAGTGCTAGTTTAATTAAAAGTATATTTTATGGCACGGCTGGGTAATCTATCAGTGAATATAGAGAAAATCAACGGATATGATTTTTGTATCCTGTTTAGCCTCGTTCCCACGCTCCAGGTAAGCGAAGACTCCGGTGCGGCCAGGCAAGGTCGTGTAATCCATCGGGTGCAATCCCCGCTCCGGCAAGGCAGACCAGCCACCGGATAGAGAACCCTGGGT
>DAOVTM010000273.1 GCA_030633145.1 Desulfobulbaceae bacterium | reverse complement strand
TTATCAGGTCAGTGATAAATTACGGGCTGGTTTGCAGATTATGTCAAGGGACTTTGGGCCGCTGATGAATAACAGGGTCTATCTGGACTGGGCCATTGCCGATTACGCCTGGCAGGACGCATTGGGTCTGCGCTTTGGCCGCCTGAAAACCGCCTATGGTTTGCACAACGAGAGCCGGGATATTGACGGGGCGCGTATTTCCATCCTGCTGCCCCAGAGCGTATACCCGGAGCGGGTACGCGATCTTGTAAACGGTCTGGATGGCGTTGGTTTATATGGAACCCTTGATATGGGTATGGCAGGCGTTTTAAGTTATCAGGCAGCCGCAGGCAAACGTGATTTTGATCAGGAGGGCGGCACTGCCCGTTATCTTGAATCCAGTCCTTATATTGCCAAGGGCAGCATTTCCTCTATGTATTCTCGCTATATCAGCCACATACAGCTTGACTACGCCACCCCCCTGGAGGGGTTGCGTCTCATGGCCTCCTATCTGGAGGGGGAGGCGGTTTTTGATGTGACAACTGCTGAGTATGGACCAATCCCCGGAGGAATGTCGGCCAGAGTTGAGATTTCTGATTATTCCGAATGGACGTTCTCACTGGAGTATACCTGGGACAATCTTATCGTCGCAGGAGAGTATCGCGAGATCAGCAACTTCGAGCAGAATTTTATAGTGGGTGGAAATTCTGTACCTCAGGACTCCCAACAGGAAAAGGGCTGGTATGTCAGCGCCTCCTATCGTTTTGTGGATTGGTTTGCCGCTGAGATCTCTTACTCCGAGTTCCATAATGATGCGGATGATATGGATGGGGACTTCTTCGTGGCTAACGGACAGGATGATTTCCTGACCTGGCAGAAGGATATTGCATTCACCGGTCGCTTTGACATCAATGATAACTGGATTATCAAGGCCGGGGTCAACTTTTCCGATGGCCTGGCCGGAGGTTTTTCTGCTGACTACCCCACGGCTGGCGAAGCCGATCAGCATTGGATGCTTTACCAGCTTAAAACAACAGTCTCATTTTAGCGCAGACCTTATATCTAATACCCGTGAATGAAATTATTAGTTTACATTACAGAAAGTTACGTATTGTCTTGTTAATGCTGCGCGCAATGATGTGAGGAGTAAGACGGATTTAGCTCGTACTCCTCACACTCCCCCCTGACTTTTTACAAGATGACAAACACACCGCCTTGAAATTAAACATTTTTTTCATTCACAGGTATTGAGCCTTATATAAAATGGAGGAAAAAACATGAAAAAATTCGGTTTTCTTTTTACCCTGTCCTGTATGTGTGGTATTTTTTTAATGGCAGCGCCCCTTAAAGCCGCTGAAACCAATGACGGTGAGGCCGGGCGCCTGCTTATGTGTGACTGCTACGACACCCCGGTAATAAAAGTTGATGATTTTGTTGAACATGACAAAAAAACCATCAGCTCGCGCATCACAAACTGTCAAGAAAATTATCTCATAACCGGGTTCACCCAGACACCGGAGAGCAATCCTGCTCAGATGGGTCAGTTTCTCATTATCAGCACAGTGCGCTGCTGCCGGGTCTGCCTGCCATAGGGATGCTGGAACAACTGCGGCAGCTATAGGAAATTCATGTTTTCCCCCCTGCGTGACAAATGGCTTAATTGCGGAATCTCTGTCAAAATCGGTCTGCTTTTATCCTTCCTGGTGCTGGCATGTCTGCTGGAAGTGGGTACAGATTTTGTCAAGAACCGTCGTACTGCCTTTAAAATCAGGGAAGCCACCACTGTCCTCCTGCCCGGTACACTGATAAGCCAGCAGGCTCTGAGCAATTTCATAGAACAGCTCAAGCTCTACGAAGATGCCATAATTATCGGTGATGAATCTCTGCTAGAACAGGGAATAAAAAAAGCAGCGGAACTGGATCAGATGTTAAAAAAACTGGAGGATCTTGCTGATTCCGGGCATTCTCTTAACATCGAGTCACTGCGCTACCAGGCGTTTGTCTATTCCAGTCAGGCTCGTGAAATCTACAGCCGGATGATTGTTGACAGCGATAATGAAGAGCAGCTCAATGAACAGGCTATCATGCTTGGTCAACAGGCTGCCGTCCTGCTGGAGGGTGTCACCACTCTCAGCAACATCTGCCGTCAACTCCTTGAGGAACGGCTGGCCGACATTGTCACCCTTACCAGACAACATCAGCAGCTTGGTAACATGCTGGCTCTGTGGGTCATTTCCTTTGCGTTACTCATCTCTTTTCTGTTGGTTCGTGTCATTATTCGTCCCATTGTTGCCCTGGCCAGTGCCGCTCGTGGAATCAGCGAGGGAAACTGGGGCAATACGCTTGAGGCCAAAGGCAATGACGAGGTGGCGGATCTGACCCGCGCCTTTGGCACAATGACGACGGCTCTCAGGAGTCGTGAAAAGGAACTCCAGCGCTACCGGGATCATCTCGAAGAACTGGTTGCAAAACGAACCATTGCTCTGGAAAAGACAAATGTACGCCTTGAGGAAGAGGTTCTGGAGCGCAGCCAGGCTGAAAAAGAGGCGGCTCAGGCTAGGGAACTGGCCGAGGCGGCCAACAAGGCCAAGAGTATGTTTCTTGCCAATATGTCCCATGAAATCAGGACACCCATGAACGCCATTCTCGGCTTTACCCAGCTGATGCAGCGTGACGACAGCCTGTGCGACAATCAGCGGCAGCACCTGAAAGCCATCAGTCGCAGTGGCAGCCATCTCCTTGCCCAGATTAATGATATCCTTGAGATTTCAAAGATTGAAGCCGGTGGTATTGTCCTTAATCCTGTTGTTTTCAACCTCCATGAAATGCTGCAGGATCTGGAAATAATGTTTTCCATGCGGTGCAGAGAAAACAATCTGCGCCTTGTCATGGAGTGGCCGCCGGATATGGCGCAGTATATCCTTTCCGACGAAGGCAAGCTGCGTCAGGTGCTGGTCAACCTCCTGGGTAATGCAGTCAAATTCACTAAAGAGGGAGGCATAACTCTTCGTGCCGGAATAAAGGATACAGAAGACATGTTTCTGGTGGTCGAGGTAGAAGATTCCGGCTGCGGCATTGCCCCGGATGAGCAGAGCAGGATATTTGATGCCTTTCAGCAGACGGTATGCGGCATTCAATCCCAGGGGGGAACCGGGCTTGGCCTTGCCATCAGTAAAGAGTATATCCGTCTCCTTGGCGGCGATATCAGTCTGCGCAGTGAGCTGGGTACGGGCAGTCTCTTTCGTTTTACCATCCCCGTAGAATCGGCTGATTCGGACAACTTCACCGAAGAGAGCTGTCATGATAACAGGGTGATCGGCCTGCGCCAGGAAGAAGTTGAATACCGGGTGTTGCTGGTGGAGGATCGTGATGCAAGCCGCGCCTTTCTCTCACAGCTCCTGACCCTTGTCGGTTTTAAGGTTATTGAGGCCGTCAATGGTCTTGAGGCGGTGGAACTGGCTGAAACCAGGCAGCCCCATATTGTGCTTATGGATCTTAACATGCCGGTTATGGACGGCTATGAGGCTACGCGACGTATCAAGGCAAGGAACAGCAGCCTTCCGGTCATTGCTGTCACGGCCAGCGCCTTTGAAGAGGATCGTCAAAAAATTATGGAGGCAGGCTGTGATGACTTTATTCGCAAACCGTTTAAAGAAAATGAAATTTTTGAAGTTATCCGTGATTTTACCAGTGTTGAGTACAATTGTGAAAAAAAGGAGAATACAGATGAAGAAGAAACAACTGCTGTTTTTGTCCTTTCGCCAGCAGATTTATCCCCCCTGTCCAGGGAACTGCGGAACCGGATGGCACAGGCTGCTACCACGCTTGAAGGCGATGTCCTGCATGAGCTTATCGCCGGGATTGATGACGATTTCCCTGAACTTGCTGAAAACCTGAAGGGGATGGTGAACCGCTATGCTTTTCAGGAACTTGTTCAACTCCTGAGTGGGAAGAATACCTGATGACAAAAAAAATATTAAAAAACAGCAAAGCGGCTACAATTCTGGTGGTTGATGACAATATTCAGAATCTGAAGCTGCTGGAGGGAATGCTTGGCGGTGCCGGCTACCGGGTGCGTCCGGCTCTGGACGGCGCAACAGCTCTCAGAGCCGCATCTGTCTCCCCCCCTGATCTTGTTTTGCTTGATATCAACATGCCCGGCATGAATGGTTTTGAAGTATGCCGATCTCTCAAAAAAGATGCCGGTCTCTGCGATATCCCGGTTATCTTTATAAGTGCCCTGACTGAAACAGCAGAAAAAATCGAGGCATTTGACTGCGGCGGTGTGGATTACGTCACCAAACCCTTCCATTTTAAGGAGGTACAGGCGCGTTTAGAGACCCACCTTGCCCTGCATGACCTGAGGCAACGCCTGGAGTTGCGTGTTCAGCAACGCACCAGCGAGCTTGAGGATGCAAACAGAAAGCTCCATCATGAGATTGCCGAGCGCAAAAAGACGGCAGAAGAAAAGCTGGCTCTTGAGCGGCGACTGCACCAAACTGAAAAAATGGAAACCCTCGGCAATATGGTCGGAGGCATCTCCCATGATTTTGGTAACTTACTTGTTCCAATCGTTGGCTACACCGAGTTGCTGCAAATGACCCTTGCCAAAGATGACTGCGCAAGCCTTCAATTTCTGGATCAGATTCTTAAGAGCAGCCAACGCGGTCAAAAGATGATAAAACAGCTTCTTGCTTTTAGCAGGGAAGAGACTCCTGAAAAAGAAATGCTGGATCTTTCCACGCTGCTTGGGGAGGCGATTTGTCAATTGCGTGTCACTCTGCCGAATCAGGTTTCAATGGTTCAACTTATTGATGTACCGGGTTGCATCGTTATGGCTGACGCAACCCAGTTCCATCAGGTAATAATGAACCTTGGCATTAACGCCTGCCATTCCATGGCCGATGCTGGCGGCACTTTAACCATTGAATTGGACAAAATAAGCGTTGAGACTGGGGAACAATGCCGCCAGTATAGTGTCGGCAAGGGAAACTATGTGCGTCTTGAAGTGCGGGACACCGGAGTCGGCATAGCCAAAGAAAATCTTGACCAAATTTTTAAACCTTTTTTTACGACCAGGAAAAATGGAAAGGGAACTGGATTTGGACTCTCCATGGCGCTTAACACCGTTAAAAGCCTGAATGGCACTATCACCGTCAAGTCCACCCCTGGCAAGGGAAGCTGTTTTACCGTTCTTTTACCTGAGATTGAGAATAGAGAAGTTGGAATACAGCTACTGACCGGGGAAAAGGAAAACAAAAAGAACGGTAAAATTGGAATCTTGGTGGTGGATAATGATCGGGCAATCTCTTTGTTGTTTTCGGAAATGTTAAAAAATGCCGGATACTTCCCAACTACCTGTGCGAGCAGCGCTAAATCCCTGGAACTTTTCAGTCGGCAACCGGAATGTTTCGACCTGATCCTCATGGACATGCATATGCCTGATATGGATGGCTTGGAGTTGTCCCGCCGTTTGACGACATTGGGTTGTGCTATCCCCATTAT
Organism: Desulfobulbaceae bacterium; assembly: GCA_030633145.1. Classification (GTDB taxonomy): domain Bacteria; phylum Desulfobacterota; class Desulfobulbia; order Desulfobulbales; family Desulfobulbaceae; genus DAOVTM01. The sequence goes on along the minus strand of DAOVTM010000273.1, from coordinate 232 downwards.
TATCATCTCTGGCGATCATCAAACGCTGGAACAGCAACAGCTCGTCGAACTTGGCATCCATAGTCAGCTTCACAAACCCGTATCCATCGCAATGCTGCTTACTGCCGTGAAAGAGGCTCTTGGCCAGGATTGATTTAGGTGATTTTGATGGGTTGGTTGTTGCCAGGGCAGGCACAGGAGCCTGCCCCTACGGGGTAAATTCGTTCGCAGGACACTAATTTAAAATGGTGTT
>DAOVTM010000357.1 GCA_030633145.1 Desulfobulbaceae bacterium | reverse complement strand
ATCTTCCAACATAATCGGCACATTTTTATCATGGCTATGACCGGCAAGCATTACCTTCATACCAGCAGCAGCCCAGCGGTTGGCTGCCGGTTCATAGCAGGTAATCCTTGAATACCAGTAGGATGCCTCTTCCCTGGTAAAACGGTCAATACGCCGGGCAAGCAGTTCCACCCGGTCAAGTTCCTTGATACGTTCCTGTAACTTGAACAGGAGCGCCAGCTTGAGTCCCGCCTCTTCTTCCAGAGGGAGGTTGCCGCGAAAATTGATACGAGTGGCTTCAAAAAACCGGTGTAGCTCCAAAGGAATACCCGACCTGTCCTGCACTCGGGAAAGAATGGCTCTGATAATAGGCAGACAACGAAGCTGGGGTTGACCGTAAAGAAGACCACGTTCTCTGAGGACAGGGCGAGGCGCAGTGAGCTTTGCTATATCATCCCGCTCCGAGGGTTGGAGACGATGCTTGATAATCATCACCGGAGCTGGTTTATCCTTATGTTCGGTCAAACGCAGCACCCAGTGGGCATGAGCCAGCTCTTTATGCACTTTTCCGGCGTAATGTTGATCCAGTTTGGCCTGTTTGTTTTGATTTGTTTTTGCCTTTGCCATAGTAGGAGCAGGAATATTTTGTTTATGATTTTTTGTTCAGTTCTTGAAGTAATACGCAATCGTCCTGCGGGTTGTTGATCTCCAGATAAACTTCTGTGCTGCTATCCTGTTCAACAAGATCGGCAATAACCTCCATAAGTTCACCCAGATCTTTCATGGAGTCAGGTGCAACACCATCTATGGCAATGCGCAATCTGCCGCCCCTTGGAAGTTTCAAGTCGGTAATGTCCAGTGTTGCAATGGTGGATTTAGCACCACGATTATACAGGGAACCGATTTTGGGCAGGAGAGGAAGGATCTTGTTTGCCCCGTGGCTGCCGGATAGTTTGAAAATTGCAGGTTGAGCAGTTCTCACACCTGGATACTCACCTCCCGGTTGCTTCAACCACCCTCTGACGGCTGCCTGGCTGGGGATAATAATAATATCATCATCTTTGGGGCTGTAGAGGACAGCATCTGCTCCCCAATATATCTGATTCGGTTTTTCTTCCTGCTCTACTTCACCCTGATAGGCAACAGCCTTTTCTGTTTTCAGTAGTTCCGTCAGGTTTTCCGTGATGGATGCTTTGGGAATCTCGCCATGTTTTTCAGCAATCCCCTCTACAAGGCTGGCAACACTAACTGCCTGTTGGCTGCGCAGCTCATCCAGCACCCAATCCTTTACCTTGCCCAAATCCGGCCCGTCAGCGGATAACCATCCCCGCTGCCGCGCGCCCTTCATCGAGATAAGGGAATAATCCCGTTGCAGGTCAAGGTTGAGCGGTACTTCGTCAGTGTCCTGGCTGTAGAGTTCTGCTGGTTTGGTAGCGTCATCTTCTCCCATAAGGAAAAGGCACCACTGACCTCGGGAAACGCCGGCCCGAACAAGTTGTTCCAGAATTTCCGGGCTGTCAAGGATAGGCCAGGATCGAATCTGGCAAAAGTTTTTGCGGAGTTTGCTCAGAGAAGCGGTATCGGTACGAGTGAAAAAGAGTTTTGCCAGGCTTTGGAGATCACTTTTGCCTGCATGGTCGCTGGTAACCAGTTCTCCATCGGCAAGCAGTACCTTACGAATCTGTTCAAGAACGGATGCGCCGGATTCACCACCGGCTGTACGGATTTCCTTGCGTATAATCTGTCCACTGGCCGATGGAAACCAGAGAGCCTTATAGCTCAGTGTTACAGCGGTTATCAGGCCGAACTCCCGTTTACTGAATCGCTTTTTAAAATCGTCCTGATCAAGTTTGACCCGACTGATACCGTAACTATCCGGCTGTTGTTTGAGTTTTTTCATTGCCAGAACCGTACGTGCCAGCTCCCGCAGTTCGTCCATGGCCTGTAATGCCTGACTGGCAGCGCCGCCAAACAGGGAAAGCGTTCCAGAGGCATCACTGGTAAGCACGGTATCCGGGATCAAGAGGAAAACCAGATTTTGTTCAAGGCGAGGGGTATTTAGACCGGCAGTAGTCACACATTCCATAACATCAACATCTTCTGCCTGCAAGGATACGATAGCCAATACCGGCTTTCCCTGTTTGTCTGGAATATGTTCAGGAGCCGCCACATCATGCACCACGGTAAAGGTACGAATGTCTGCGGAAACCACTTTTCTTGCCGAGGTGTTCAGGAGTTGGTCAACCTCTTCCTGGGTTAAATTTTTTCGGATACCAGCAAGAACAATGTTAATTGAGGCATCAAGGCTGGCGTAAAAACGCCCCTGTTTGGATCGTAAATAATAGGCGTTGTCCTTGATTTTTTGTAACGCCGTTCCAATCTGGGCAGGTGGCAAGCCTGGAAAACTAACACTGAAAAGCGCATCCTGTTCATTTAGGCCAAAGAGGTTGGAACTGAGTCCCTCTACCCGACCAACAAGGCTGTGTAGAAAAATAGTTTTCCAGGTGTATTCGTGCATAGGCCAGCCCTGGGGCTGGGGGTTGGCAATATCTGCCAGTTCGGCATTGGACTTTCCTCCCTCAATTCCCTGGGTGTCAACGCCGCCAATATCTGCATTTAATATTGGTAACAGTTCACCACTGCCGGTACGACTGATAATCTCTGTAACGGTTCTGGCATCACGCAGGTCAAGATGACAGGTGTGGATCATCGGGGTGTCCTGCTTTCGATGCCAGATTCTTCTTACAGCCAGGGCAAGGACACGCAGAACTCCACGGGTTCCCTGAAAATTTTCAGCGGTTGCCAGCTTGTCATTGAGAAAGTCAATCAGGGTGGGGTGGAATGGGTAATGCGAGATCATGCGATCCTGGTAATTATCACTGGTAGCTTGCTCAGGAAGCAATGATTTGTTTTTAGTGTAAAGTTCCCCATATTCTCGGGCGGTTTGATCCGCAGTTCCCTGATCGATGTGGGTGAAAAGTCGCTTGCCAAGGACACGGGAAATCTCAGCAGCCTGGACAGGAACCATGCCCGTGGCATCACGGGCAACGACACTGGCACCATCTTTAAGCGCCTCCTGAGCAATAGCCAATGCATCGTCTTGGTCTATGTCCTTGCCAGTAACTTCTGTAAGAATTTTTGCCAGTTCATTTGTCTGGCTGGCAAAGGCATCAGTAGCACTGGCCAAAGTCAGGACAATGGCAATGGCAGGATTGCGGCGGGCATATCCATGCAGGGACATGAGAAAGGCGGCCAACTGATCCGCACCACCTGGATGGGCAGCAGCCAACCGGGCAGCGTACTGGGCAAGCTCATCAAGCATAATCAGAACCTTGCGCCCTTTTAACACTGTTTCAAAATAGTATTCTCCGGGTGCTGCCGGGGATGCGGCATCCTCTCCAACCTGCTCATAGAGTGATTTGCCGCCTACCTGAAAGGCAATTTCACCCCAAAGGGTGTAAGGAATGAGCCGATCCCCCTGGGGCTTGTTGACTGGAATAGAATCACCGGCAATGCCGACAACAGCGGTTTCACCTGGGGACGGTAACAGGGATGGGGCAAGAATGTCAGTGGTAACTTTTGTAAGATCAGTTCCTTTAAAGGCAATATGTGTACAGGCAATCAGGGTATGAGTTTTTCCACCGCCAAAGGCTGTTTCAAGGCGATGGATGGCAGGGACGGAGTTATCACCAGCCAGTCGGGCAAAGACTTCGGCAAGAATGGTTTTCATGCCATCGGTTGGATAGGTGGCCTCACTGAAAAAGAGTTCTGCATCGGTATAGACTGCATGGACACCGGCAGTCCCTTCCCGGTAATGGGACAGGACTTCACTAAGGGATGCGGTAAAGATTTCCGGGTTAAAGGCGCCGGTAATTATGTCCTGCCGTGGTTCACATGCGGTTAGTATGCCCATTGTTTATTCTCCATTGAATCATCACTATAAAAGTGGGGAACAGTTACAGTGTTGTATATATCGCAGTAAAAGGATATGAGAGCTGTTGGAATTTATAAAAGATACCCGAAGACCTCTTCAAACGTTCAGATCAAACACTCACAATTGCCTCAATTCAGACTAAACACAGCAAGTGATAGGATGCAAAACGAGCGATACAAATAAGGTCTTTAATAGCTCAGGGGAGATATTTCGATAAATACATTCCGATCGGAACGGAGATAATGGCAGAAATAACAGCAGACACGATGCTTACCAGTATATCTCTTCTGTTAGGTAGTAAAAATCTATTGCTTCCCCAACGCCATCATTAATACACTCTGGTTCGTTTTTCCTCGCCTTTAAAGACGCTTCTCTCAGGCGTGTATAAATATCCGATATTTCTGGCCAGAAATGACCGCTATTAACCAGAATATAATCTTTAGGCTGGTACTAGTGAAAAAGGTCATCTGCATCGGCATACAATTCTACCCACGCTATTTTTGCACAATCAAGGCAACTTCTGTCGATATGATTTTTTGCTTTTTGTAGATTGTCACAGGAGTCGATTTGACGGTTTGCTTTCGCCAAATGGTCGAGACAGTTTCGCAGCTCATTGAGCATTTGTTCGGAGAGGATACCGCTTAT
>DAOVTM010000237.1 GCA_030633145.1 Desulfobulbaceae bacterium | reverse complement strand
GTTCCACCTCTGCCAAGTCGGTTCTCAACAATCTGGTGCGTAATCCTTATGCCTCGGCTCTGCTCATTGACGGGATTGACGGCGGTACCGGCGCAGCTTATAATGTGTCCATGGATGCCACCGGCCACCCCATTGCCTCCAACCTGCGTGAATGTTATCAGGAGCTGGTTAAGCAGGGTCGTCAGAACGAAATTCCGCTCTTTGCAGCAGGCGGAGTGGGCAAGAACGGCAATGTGACCCAGAACGGTATGGCTCTGATTATGCTCGGTGCCTCGGGCGTACATATCGGCAAGTATATCATGCAGGCCTGTGCCGGTTGCCTGGGTAACGAGATGGGACGCTGTAATGTCTGTAATGTGGGTATTTGTCCCAAGGGCATTACCAGCCAGAACGAGAAACTGTTCCGCAGACTTGATCCCGATGATGTGGCTCAGCGGGTGGCCGATGTCTTTACCTCCATCCGAACGGAGATGAAGAAGATCATGGCACCCCTGGGACGGTCGCAGAGTCTGCCCATTGGTATGTCCGATGCCCTGGGGATTGATGACAAGGATGTTGCTGACCGGTTGAATATCAGATATACCTGCTGATCAGAAGCCAGAGGACAGAAGCCAGATGACAGAAACTTGAAAGGCAGGTTATCTTTTTGAGGAAGTAAGGATGAAACGCACGTTTACATTGGAATATTGGCAGGATGATGGATGGTATGTGGGGAAAATCAAGGAAATCCCAGGAGTATTTAGCCAGGGTGAAACCGTTGAGGAGTTAAAAAAAAATATAGAAGATGCGTATCAAATGATGCTGTATGAGGAGGAAGTACCAATCCATCACCCACCTTCGCAAACGCAGGATATTATGATGGACGTTGCGTGAAGAGAGGGAATTTCATAAGAGAACTGGTTAAAGCAGGTTGTTATCTCAAACGCCATGGGAAAAAGCATGATATTTATAAGAATCACATAAACGGTAAACAGGCTCCCATACCAAGACATCCTGAAATCAAAGAGATCTTATGTCGTCTAATTAGAAAGCAACTGGGGTTGTAATCCCTATACATTATGAGCGAACAGTGTAAATAAACGTCTTTCCCAGGCAGCTTAATGTATAGCTCATACGATGTTCCCTGGAATCTTATTGTTTCCTTGTCTTGCAAATTTGTTCAACAGGAGTATGTATCATGACCGAAACCAATACAACCGCCAGTAAAACCGAATTGCTCACCCAAACCCCTGTTAAGAGATATAGAACGGTTGCACGTCTCAGTAGATACAACGCTCTCCTGCAGAAAGAACATAAGCTTGAAAGTCTATTTCTCGCAGATTTTCAACACCAGACCAAGGAGAGTGCTGCACATCTCAAAAAAGGCAGCATGACCATTGCCTTGGTAGGAGAATTTGGTGGTGTTTCGCAAAGTATGCTTCTTTTTTCTAAATAATTTAAAACTGATACGTTGTTTGGGTGATTTTTAATTACGAGTAATTGAGCCATATTTACCGGCTATTCGACCAAATAACCACAAAATACGGTGTTTCTTCCTCAAGGAAAACTGACATGTAAATTCCAAAAACATGGCATTTTATTATATTTTACACTAAGTTAGTGTCAGCATACTTTCTGAATCACCACCAAAAAAGATACAGAAATATATTGTTTGTAGAGAAACCAACAGGGCTGAAACAGGAGAGACTGAATGTCATATAAAGATTTTACTATTAAGAAAACGCAGGAATATTTTCAAATAGAAATAATTGAAAAGACAGGTATATTTTCACATCTTCCTGAAACAGATATAAGTCAGCATTTAAGTGAAACACTGAAAGAAAATATTCCGCTTGCCAGCGCAATCAATACGGAAAAGGCTCGTTCTGAACTGATTATTTCTCCTATACTTGTTGAGTTAAGGAAAGTGTTTAATCATAGTATAAGTCTTTTTTCAGGGATAGAATTCAATGTTGAGAAAGAAAAAGAATTGAATGGATACTGTGATTTTATTATAAGTTCATCTCCTGAACAGTTATTTTTACAATCCCCGATACTGGCGATAGTGGAAGCAAAAAATGAGAATATCATGAGTGGATTAGGGCAATGTATTGCGGAAATGATTGCCTCTCAACTGTATAATGAAAGAGAAAAATGTGCTGAACAGAAAATTTACGGGTTAGTCACGTCTGGTAATGTGTGGAAATTTCTTAAACTGGTCAACAATGAAGTTCATATTGACCTGGATGATTACGGAATAAAAGAAATACGGAAAATTATGGGAATACTTTCCTGCATGGTGGAACAGAAAGCATAATAGCAGGGGGTAGGATTCAGAAGTCAAACAGAATATGAGGTTAAGACGTGGCTCAACTACTTGTTCGATTACAGAACGAAGATAAAGCTAAAATGTTGACCGAGTTTCTTTCCGCCCTGACCTTTGTTAACTCGGTTGAGTTGACCGGGGAAAAAGGTGAAGACGATGATTTGACTGAAGACTTTTTTTCCCTGGCTGGCTTGTCGGGAGGCAGGGAGATTAGCCAGGTCTCCATTCGGAACAATGCCTGGCCGGAACAAAAGCAATGATTCTTTGCGATACAAATATTCTACATCTTTGAGTCGAGGAAGTTCTATGCTGGCTATTAAAGAGATTAAAAGAGTGGTCGGAAAACAGGTTACGATTGAAATACCAGATAATTTTCATACTGAACATGTTGAAATCATAGCGATTCCCCACAGGAAAAAAGAGTTGCTCAGTACGGCTGATCATTGGGAAAAAGATTTTCTTTCAGTCTCCCAATGGCAACAATCTGATGAGACAATAACGGTAAAATCATGGCCGATTCAGGAATATTAGTTGATACCTCTATCATCATTGATTTTCTTCGTAAAAAGGAGAAGCAAAAATCGGTTTTATGGCTTCAGTTACTCTGTTTGAGTTGTTAGCAGGATGTAAGAAAGAACAACACTTTGAAGATATAGAGATAGTGTCCAGATGGATAAAGACACTGTTTTTTGATGGTGATGTCGCAGAGCTGTCGGCAGTGATGTATTGGGCTACCAACTTAAGCCGGGACAAATCACAACTTCACAGAGTTACAGGGAATCACCGTAGGGTGGGCTGTGTCCACCACCTCGGCGGGCATAGCCCGCCCTACACAGGTAGAGCTTGATTTATGGAACAATAAAAATTGTCCCGCCTTAAGTTGGTAGCCATGTATTGATCTTTAAAAAGAAATAACCAGCTGATAGAGTTTCGAGATATTTTTATTGCGGCGACAGCAGAGTATCATCAGCTCTCGCTGGCTACGTTGAACGATAAGCACTTTAAACGCATACAGAATCTGACTCTGTATGAAATTGGTTAGTATTAGCAGTTTATTCTGCTATCCTTTCGCTTTTGGATTGAGCCAATATAGAGTTCAATATACAGTTTCAAGTAGTATGAGAATTCGTATCCTTCTGTTACTATAGCAAAAAAGAACATTACAGAAGAAACCCACTGATAAGTAAGTCAATTGAACAAATAATCATGAGCGAACAAGCAAAAAAGACAATAACAGTAAGCGGCAAAGACGCAAACGGCCAGCGTCTGAACTCCAAGATCTTTGAGGAAGAGGTACGCGGTGCAGCCGCCTCTGCCGATGAGCTGATCCTGGAGTCCTTTGGTCAGCATAATATAGGTCTCCGTCTGGGTACGGAAGACAGGCCCCTGACCATGCGCGTCACCGGGCCGGTCGGCCAGCGGATAGGTGGTATGGGAATGGCCGGACTGACCATCATCTGTGAAGGCTCTGTCTCAGACGATGTGGGGTATCTCAATATCGGTGCCGATGTCATTGTCAAGGGCGATGCCACCAATGGTGCCTGTAATGCCATGGCTGGTGGCCGGGTCATGATCGGCGGTTCCATCGGGGCGCGCGGTCTTACCATGACTAAGTGGAATCCCGAGTACTCCAAGCCGGAGATGTGGGTGCTGGGTTCGGCGGGTGACACCTTTGCCGAGTTCAACTGCGGTGGCATCGGTATTGTCTGCGGTGTTGAAGCGAAAAATCCAGACAATGTGCTGGGCTATCGTCCCTGCGTGGGCATGGTTGGCGGTCAGGTTTATTATCGAGGCAAGACCGATGACACCTATGCCCGCACCAATGCCAAACTGTCCCAGCCCAACGATGAAGAGTGGCAGTGGTTATCGGAGCGGCTGGAAGGCTATCTGAGTGCCATTGACCGTCCAGAGCTGATGGACACCCTGAGCAAGCGGGACGACTGGAATTTGTTGACCGCTATCACCCCCCAGGAACGAGCCTTGATGCATTCAGGCCCCATGCCCATGGCCGAGTTTGCCAGACGGGTCTGGAGCCAGGGTTTTGGCGGCGGCGATCCTCTCCGTGACCTGGCTCCTGGACTGGATCGTTCAGTCATCGGGGTGGTCGAGTCGGACGAGATGCGGCGGCGTAAGCCCTTTTGGGCCAACCGCAACTCAGCAGCTCCCTGTACCTATTATTGCCCCATGCACATTCCCACCATTGACCGGCTGCGCTTGATCCGGGAAGGCAAGACTGACGAGGCTTACGAGATGCTGCTCCGCTACACGCCCTTTCCGGCCTCTGTCTGCGGAACCATCTGTCCCAATCTCTGTATCCAGAACTGTTCCCGTAAAAAGGTGGATTACTCCATTGATGCCTCTGTGCTTGGCAATGCGGTACGCACCGTTGACCCGCCTAAAGCCAAACCAGCCACCGGGAAAAAGGTAGCTATTATCGGTGGTGGCCCGGCTGGCATGGGTGCGGCCTGGCATCTGGCCATGGCCGGTATTGAGGCCCATATCTTTGAAAAAGATGAACAACTGGGTGGCAAGCTGGCTCAGACCATTCCCTGGGAACGTCTCTCCAAGGCGGTCTGGGACATGGAGGTAGAGCGTTTTACCAACGAAGAAAACGTGGTGGTCAATTTTGGTCAAACTATGACCAAAGAAAGGGTTGAAGAACTGAAAAAAGAGTTTGATTACGTTATTGTAGCCGTTGGTACGCACCAGCCCAAGACCATCCCCTTTCCAGGGCATGAGCGGGTTATTCCGGCTCTGGACTATCTCAAGGCAGCCAAGTCCGATTCCCCCATGGAGACCGGTAAACAGGTGGTCATTATTGGAGCTGGAAACGTGGGCTGTGACGTGGCCGCAGAGTGTTACCGTCTGGGAGCCAAAGAGGTAACCATGGTGGATATCCAGAAACCACTTGCCTTTGGTAAGGAGCGTGACGCTGCTGAGGCTCTGGGTGCGACCTTTAAATGGCCGGTGATGACCAAAGAGGTCACCCGAGAGGGACTGGTCACCGATGGCGGTGAACTCCTTCCGGCTCAGACCGTGATTATCTCCATTGGCGATGTGCCAAGCCTGCCCTTTCTGCCAGACTCTGTGGAAGTAGTTAAGGTGGCAGGAGGTTCCTGGATAAAGACCGATGAGGCAGGCCGCACCAGTGACGAGCAGATCCTGGCCGTAGGCGATGTGGAACGACCCGGACTGGCAACCAATGCCCTGGGAGCTGCCAAACGGACCGCTGAGTTTCTCATTGCCCGTCTGGAGAATAAGGAGTGGGTTCCCTTTACTAAAAAACTAATTGAATACGAGTCCCTGACCATTGCCCATTATGATCCGGCGGAAGAGAAGGGAGATACGGAAAACCACCAGGCTGCCCGTTGTCTCAGTTGCGGTGCCTGCCGTGACTGCCACCTCTGCGAGACTATTTGTCCTACGCACGCCATTACCCGGCGTGAACTGGTGGCCGATGACCCGGACGGAGTTAATTATGAGTATGTCTCCGATGACTCCAAGTGCATTGCCTGCGGCTTTTGTGCTGATACCTGTCCCTGCGGGATCTGGACTATGCATCCGTTTTAATCTCATGTATTCGTTACCCTTGTTCCCACGCTCCAGCGTGGGAACATAAACAGGATGCTCCAGCGTCCTTACCGCATTCCCACGCAGGAGGTAAGCGAGCCAGCGGAGCCTCCGTCTGTGGGAACGAGAATAAACAGGACATAGCAACTGTATAAATAGGGTTCAGGTATCCTCGGGATGTCTGAACCCTTTTTTTATGAGTGTATCTGATCAGAGCTGCGAAGCCCGAGCCATTGTCCTCAAGCTGGAGCCTGGGAACCGGAAAAACAGGCATGCTTGCACTGAAGGCTCCACGGTTAATCATCTTGAAATAAGGCAGAAAATTATCTTATGGCATCTCCATATCGACGTTATTATGTAAATAAAACCACCAGCTCTGCTGGTGTGAGCCTAATAGGCTTTGCCGGTCAGGCGAGAAACCTCCTCCTTGAGGCTCTCTGGTAAAGGAAGTATACCTCCTTTCTTGAGAGCTTTTGG
>DAOVTM010000079.1 GCA_030633145.1 Desulfobulbaceae bacterium | reverse complement strand
TGAGTCCACCAGTGCGGCCAAGAGCTTTTTTGATACCAACGACATTGCCCCTGGCTATGATTTCAGATCGGAACTGGAAGGCAATATTGAACAAAGCGTCCTGCTTGTCCTGCAGACAGATAACTATGCCTCCCGTGCCTGGTGCCGCCGAGAGGTGTTGTGGGCAAAGAGCAAAGGATGCCCGATTGTAGTGATCAATGCGGTGCAAAACAGTGAGGAGCGCAGCTTTCCCTACCTGGGCAACACCCCGACCATGCGCATAGACAGGGAGCAGCGTAACTGGTGCGGCAGGTCTGTTGATCTGGCATTACGGGAAATGCTGCGCCATCTCTGGTTCCGTGCCAATCTTGCTGATTTGACCGAGATCGGGTTGGTGCCTGATGGGTTGGACGCCAGTCCATGCATACCGGAAGTCCTGACTTTGCTGATGCGGCCCCAGGATCAGCAAAAGTCCGGTTTGATCTATCCTGATCCGCCCCTGGGCAGTGAAGAACAGGCGCTCCTTGCTCAGGTGGCCCCGTACATTACCTTTACAACACCCACCAGTTGTGCGAGTCGGAATTTGCTCGGCCTGAACACCACTGGTTTTGCCGACATGTTGATCGGCCTCGCCATTTCCGACAGTCCGGATCTGCTCCAGTATGGCATGAGCCAGGCTCATCTGCAAAGCGGGATGCTGGAACTGGCGCGTTTTCTGCTGGCCGGGGGGGCTTGTCTTGCCCATGGCGGTGACCTTCGCCCGGACGGTTTTACCAACCAGCTACTGGAACTGGTCTGGACCTATAACAGCATCAGAGACGATGAAGATCTCTCTTTATCAGCAGATCAAAGGACAGGTCTTGCCGCCAACCGGCTGGCCAATTATGTTGCCTGGCCTATTCATCTCAATTATTCTACTGCAATTCTGGCTCAACACCACCTCAACGGCGTGTTCAAGTTTGTCCCGCCTCCGCCTGACCTTGCATTGAGTGAAGACCAAAAGGCCGACTTTGTTCCTCCTGATTCACCGGAACATCGCTACTGGTGGTTTCGCAGCCTCACTGCCATGCGGGAAAAGATGGCAAAAGAGATTCAGGCACGGATACTGTTGGGTGGTCAAGTTCGTGGGTATGCAGGTGGAATGCCGGGACTGGTAGAAGAAGCCTTGCTTGCTTTGCGTCAATCACAACCTATATTTCTCCTTGGCGGCATGGGGGGCTGTGCTAAGGTTATTATTGATGCCATTGAGGGACGCAGCCCCAAAGAATTGACTGAAGAGTATCAATGCGAAGGTGAGAAATATAAAGATTATGCCGACTTTCTGGACTATATCAAAAAAACACCCAATGCAGTCAAGGTAGATTACCAGGCCATGGTTGATGAATTAGCACAGTTTGGGATCAACAGCCTGAACAACGGACTCAGTGAAGCGGAAAACCGGCAGTTGTTTGTGACTCCCCATGTTCCGGTGATGGTGTCGCTGGTTTTGAAGGGGTTGGCACTGTGCAGCAGGGCGGACTCTGCATGAACAAAAAAAAATATCAACATAAAAAAACGGCATCCTTCATATTAGCGCAAAAGTAGTTGACACTTTCGAGGTTGTATCCATTTTTGGTGCATAAAATGCACCCTACAAAGTTACGTTTTTACAAAGGTGTAGGGTGCGTTTCGGAGTCTGCGCTTACCTACGCACCGGTACGAACAACATGATGAAAAACGTGTCAACTGGCAAATGAAGGATGCCAAAAAAACATAACATAACAGGAGATTACGCAATGAAGATATCACAGGAACAATTCAAAACAATGCGCAGCGGATTCTTTGCAGGAATATTGGTAGGTCTTTTTTTGGCAGCAATTAACAGTTTTGCTAAAATTGACACCAGCAGTTGGTTCATGACATGGATTTACCTCCCTTTTGTTCTGGCACTTACAGTAGCCATGCTCCCATTTTGTGTTCCTTACCTGATCAAGGCATTTAAACAAATTCTGTTTCCCCTTGGCATTACTACAATTGATATTAAGCTGCCTGGTCTGGGCAGTACTAAACTCGATCTTGCCAATCCACAACGGGCAGCAGCCCGAAAAATATTTCTTGAAATGACGACCAGGACAGTAACCCAACCCCTGGATAAAGACACTGGAACGCTTACCGCTGCCATGAGTTCGTTGTATGATTTTTTCCAGATAGTGCGGGAAGAGTTAAAAAAGATGCCACCCACCCCTCCGGGTACAGATCCTAAGGCGGAAACACTGGAATCAATTGCCCATCGCATGATGAACGAAGCCCTGCGCCCCTATACCAGCCGTTGGCATCCAAGACTTGATACCTGGAACCAGACAGGACTGGTCGAAACCGACTGGCCTTTACACGAACAGTGCCGCCATGACCTCAACAGGATGCGCTCCCTTGCCATTAAATATGCCAACACACTTGGTGAGGCTGCTGTTATCCCAAATATAAATACCTTTGTACCCGAAGACCCATACCCGGAATTAGAGAACTCACAGATTGATCCTGCAAAAAAACAAGAGTTTGTCCGAATAGATACCTTATTGCAAAATGCGCCTTCTGTTGAACATCGTCAAATTGCCTGGAAATTGGCTGTCGAGTTCTATGGGGCTTCGGCTACAATCAAGAAAGATTTTTCCGATCCTGATGCTGTGCAGGAGGTTTTGATTAGTTTTGATAAACTGGCAGGATCATTAACCTGGAATACCAGCATGGTTTTACCCACTCCCGGTGATAATGACCTGGATGAACTCGGTCTTAAGGTGCTGACAGACATTGAAGAGTATCGGCAGAAGTTTTTTGAAAAACAACCTGTTGAAATCGAGGAGCTTCAGAAATGGCTAAAGAGTAAAGGCGATGCATTCAAAAAAATTGCCCGGCAAGGTATTGTTGTTGATTAGCCTCCAAGACAAGATCGCATCCTGTTTTTAAATCTTATGGCAGCCTCGTTCCTACATACGGAGTCTGTCCTGTACTGCCGCTGGAGCGGCAAACACGGTTCCCACGCAGGAGCATGGGAACCAGTGGGGAAATGTTAGATTACTTGTGCATTAACACTTAAACAGGATACTAATTTCTTCAAAATCACTTTTTTATGCCGGCCTTATTCATCTTATAGCGCAGCACCCGCTCACTGATCCCCAAGGCATCAGCCGCTCTGGTCTGCACCCAGTGGTGTTCCTTTAACGCTGCAACGAGCATCTCTTTTTCCACCTCTGCCAGACGCTCGCTTAATACTCCGCTGTTGCTCTGTTTTTCCCGTATCTCCGGGGGAAGATCAGCCACTGTAATCCGGCTGCCCCGCACCAGGGCAACAAGACGTTGGATCAGGTGTTCAAGTTCCCGCACATTACCCGGAAAGCTGTATTTAACCAGTTGTGCCAGAGCCTGGTCGTCAAAGCTGATGGGTTTGACTGCGTATTTATCCAAAAAGAAATCAACCAGTTCCACAATATCATCCCGCCGCTTACGCAGAGGCGGAATCACCAGCTCCAGTACATTGAGGCGAAAATACAGATCCTCCCGAAAGGTTCCCTCTGCCACCATCTTTTTCAGGTCTTTATTGGTAGCAGTCAACACCCTGACATCAATATCAATATCCTTTTCACTGCCAACCCGGCACACCTTTTTTTCCTGTAAGGTTCGCAGCAGTTTGGCCTGCATCTGCAAGGGCAGTTCTCCAACCTCATCAAGAAAAATTGTTCCGCCGCTGGCAAGCTCAAACCGACCGTGCCGCCGGGCGGAAGCTCCAGTAAAGGATCCCTTTTCATGGCCGAACAGTTCTGATTCAAAGAGGTTTTCCGGGATGGCCGCGCAGTTGACCTCCACAAAGGGGCCTTCTCTGTTGTTTCCCATCAGGTGGATGAGACGGGCGATCAACTCTTTACCGGTACCGGTCTCACCCCGAACCAGGGCAGCCCAGCCGGTTGGGGCGATACGATACACCAGGGACAACAGCTCCTGCATAGGCTTGCCTGAACCGATAATGGTCAGGGGCAGTTCTCTGTTTTCCAGGGATTCGCTTATCTTTTCAGAATCCTCCGACTCATGAAAATCCTGCTCAATCCTGCGTATTTTTTCTAACAGCTCAATCAGGTCAACCGGCTTTTCCATGAAATCATCTGCGCCTAGCTGCATTACCTTGACCGCAGTTGTCACTGTACCATAAGCAGTTATCATGATCGCCCTGACCAGGGGCGAGGCAGCCCGCATTTCCCGGAGAACCTCATCCCCGTTCATGTCATCCATTCTATGGTCAAGGAGAACCAACTGAACCGGGGCGGTTTCAAAGATACGCAACGCCTCCCTGCCGCCCCCTGCGGTCAAGACCTTGTAACCCTGTTTTTCCAGAAATCCGCGCAGCATGTCCCGCTGAGTTTTTTCGTCGTCAACAATGAGTATCAGCATAATTTGAACAACCAAACAGTTAAATTAACCGCCCGCAACCCGCAACGGGTAGTGAAATTTGAAAATGAATTTTTCTGCCCAGTATCTGCTCATCTTCCTCTCTCACAGGATCAACAAACCAGTCAAGGCTGCCATGATGGGCATCAACAATTTTCTTACTAATGACAAGCCCCAGGCCGGTCCCCTTGCTCTTACTGGTGAAATAGGGCTCAAACAGCAGTCTGCTTTCCTCGCTCGTCAGCATAAAGCCATTATTAACTATTTCAATCAGACAGTTATCTCTATCCTGCCCTATGGATATCCGGACAAAACCACCCTTTGGCTGTGCTTCAATACTATTTTTCAATATATTCTCAAAAAGCTGCCCCAAAAGAACCTTGTCACCTGCAATGGAGACATCCTGCTGCTTGTCAAACTCAATCACAACCTCCTGCTCTATGCACTGCTCATCATAAAGGGTGATAATGGTGCTGAGAAGGTTAGACACATTCACCGGTTGAGCATCCACTGTAAACGAATCGCTATACTGTTTAAGGCGGGTGATGATGGCGTTTGTCCTGCCCAAAGAGTCACGCATACTGACAATCAGTTCCTGCTGATCCTGTTCAAGACTCTGGCTTTCAATCTGGAGACGCTGCAATCCCATGCCAATAGCATTGAGCGGATTTCGCAGCTCATGGGTGATGGTTGCCGCTGCCCGACCCAGCGCAGCGTCCTCATGCTGGCGTGCCAGTTTTCTCTCAAAGGTGGCTGTCTGTTGCAAACCATGGCATTGGATACGGTACAGCCACCAGGAAGAGAGCGCACCATAGAAAATCAGCAAGCTGATAAAGAGAATAAATTCCATATAAATCTGTTCTCTTCGTTTACCAAGACGGTCTGTTTTCAAGGCAACAATAAGCTGTTGGCTGCCCATGGAAATAATGGTTTCCGTTACAGCCACACCAGCCTGATCCACTGTTTGTTCATTACGCTGCTTATTGGAATCAACCAGACGAACATAGGCTATATCATGAAGGTCGTTGAACATGGTCAACAAACGCTCAACAGATATTTTTTTAATAATGTCGTCAATTTTATCAGCGGCCAGAGCTACTTGCACACAACTCTGTTCCTGCTTATCTTCATATTCCTCATCTTGTTCAATTTCCGCATCATTTTTAATTTCCGCAAAAAAGGAGTAGAGATAGAGTTGCCCGTCATCAATCCGCTCAAGGCCTGCTGAATCCGGGCAGGATTCTCCAGGCAGCCAGCCCGGTGGGCCACTGACACTGGCCACCCCCGTACGTTCTGAAATAACCTTAACCCCAGCCAGGCCGGACTTTCCGGCAAAGGCAGTGAGTTCCGCACTCGCAAAGGGTTCGATTGCATTGAGAGAGTGGATAAAACGACTGCTGTTTATCAGTGAGTGGGCAACAACATCCTCAAGCCCGCTCCTGGAGAGCAGGGCATTACGGATATTGAGTTCAACCACTGCGGCCAGCACCTCGGAATGTTGTTGCGAGTGCTTACTGAATTCCAGAGATGCCTGCCGGGTCTGGATATAAAAATAGCTGCCAACAATGGCGATAAGCCCGGTAAAAATGATAATGTTTGTACGCCAGCCTGGATAGGTCATCAACGTCCTCCACCTCCGCCATTTCCACCCCCGCCACCTCCGCCATGCCCACCGTTTTCACCGCCCCTGCCCTGACCACTGCCTTGATTAGCAGGGGTGGCAGAACCGGTTACAGATTTTTCCATTACACTATTTTTTGCAAGATCATTTCTGGTGACATCTCCCCGCCTGTCTGCTTCCAGATCAGTCGGCTCTGAAGGCTGCTCACACCCAAATCTGTTTTTTGGGTAACGAGTCAGGCGGCTGCGAACACCAGTGGGGTCTGAACAACCACCGTGCCGACAGCCCCGGATGTCCGTTACCCAGAAAAGGCTGGAATTATCCGGTTCCTCTTTTCCCCATAAACGGATTATGTCACCCTTTACCACGCAGCCTGGAAAACGAGTAATCCCCTTTTCAACAGGCAGGTTATTTTTGTCTGCAAGTCGCACGGTAACTGTTCCAGGTTCCGATTTCTGCTGTTCTACTGTTGGATCAGATAACAGCATAACTGTAAGCTCCATGCTGCTGGTATCCACATCTGCAACCCGTGCCTTAATAAACTGCTGGCAATATCCTGATTCTGCCGCAAAAAGAAAAATCAGGAGAGCAACAGTTGCTCCAACAGTAAAAGCCCTGTTATTTGCTCTGCATTGCATTGACTATACCATGGATAGCTTCAAAAATTGCCATGGGCTCTATCCCATTTTCTGCGGAGATTTCTTTAATGGTCATCTCTGCCTTAACTTTTATGCCAACATCAGCCAGTTCACGTTTAATTTCACGAAACATCAAATTATTTTCACTGCATACTGCGGCAATGGTCTTGTTGCCAAAACCCGGCATCGGAAAATCTGGAAAACTGACATCTACAACCTTCCCGCTCTTTGCAGCGGCTTTCACAGAGGCTGCCTTGATAATTGCAAAAACCTGCTGCGGACTTTTGTTGTTGTTTTTTGCTATGGAGGCTAGGATTTCCTTTTCGTCTTTAAAGGCAATATTTTCCTTTTTCAGGGCATCCATGGCCTGCTCCAGATCAAAACCCTGTTTTTTACATAACAGTTTCAAGGAAGAAAGCTCAGCATGACCATAGGGCGGTTCTCCATATTTTGCTGAGGATGCATCTTTTAACGACTCACTAAAGTTCAGGACTGTACTCATGGGCGGGACTTCAAACCAGGTGCCAATTCCGACAATAACAGTGAGGAATAAAGCGATATTCATGGAAGGAGTAAAGACCTTAATCTGTTTGGATTTATTCTTCATATAGGCCGTTATTGGCCGCCAGTTATAAAAGATGTGGAAAAAACCGGCAAAGAGGAAGAGAAATCCAAGATTGATGTGCTGATTGGCCCACTGTGTTTTGCTCATGCCAAAGAGATGCCAGTCAGCCCAGTAGGCAACCCGGCCGTGAGGCACGATATAGAGAATAATTGAGGTCAAGACCAGCAAGACAAAGGAAACAAGCATGGTCATGGAGGTGATTTTTCTGATGTTCATTGGTGGAACTCCCTGGTAGTGGTGGATGAAAATAAGATAAGCAGTTGCAATGGAAAACATCATGCCAAAATTGTGCCAGTTACACGAAAAAAAACAGTGCGGAAAAATGGGGTTTCTCCATTTTTGCAGATGGTTGCAGTCCGTATTTACTCGACAATCTTGTTTTTAATCGACATAAATGTCGAATGGGAACAGGTTTTGGTCGAAAAATGGAAACTTTTGTTGCACGGCAACAACTAATTATCAATTATAAGGAGACCTGTTTTGAATAAAGCAAATGAAAAAAACCACACATTAACTCGACGCACAATAATCAAAGGAAGTCTAACCGTGGGTATGCTTGCCGCAACAAGCTCTTTTTCACCAATTTTAATGGCAGCAGATGCACCGCCCGCCCTGGAACATCCATTTAAAAAGCCAAAGCAATACACTGATAGGGGTCGCTGTCGTAATTGCGGCATGATGTTAAATATGTGGGCTCTCGCACCAGGCACTAATTTGAAAATTCAGAAGGCAGCCATGCTGTCTGCTCCATCCGCTGCCTGGTATGCGAAATGTATCCGGCCAGATACCCGAAACATAACTGTCAGGTTTCCACTGCTGACGGCAAGACCCACCATTTCTGCTCCAGCCAGTGTCTGATTAATTATCTGGCTGATCCGAAACAGTATAGCAAGGTGTCGGCTAGGATCAAATCCACCTGGGTTACGGTATATCCGGAAGGGGGCTATGAATATGCGGCAGGTCTCTATTATCTGGTTGGCTCAAGTATTATGAATCCCATGGGGAGAGAGGCTCTGCCCTTTCGCAGTAAGACGGTAGCTGAGACTGTGGCTAAAGAAAAAGGCGGCAAGGTGGTTCGGTTTACAGCATTGAAACCTGCACAGGTTAAGAATGACTGATCGATACATTCAATCAGCACAACGCTGAAAAGCAGGAAGATGTTTATCCATGGTTGCGGCCTTCAACTTCCTGAAAACAGCCTGGACATCTGGGTAATCACTGACTCCGTCCATCAGGTCATCATACAGCTGACCATTCGCAATTTCCGCCTGCACACCTATACTACAGGCTGCAGCCACGCTTGCTGGAGCGGCAAGACCTCCACCAGGAGCAGCAGGAACCGCCAGACCATAGGTGCTAAACAGGGGAACCAATGCCTGAATATGCTGTTCCTCAGCTTTAACAATACTGGAGAATGGTCGAACCTGGCCGAATTTATTGAGGACGTTCTGATAGGTATCTCTGGCATTATACTCATCATAAATAGCTGTTATAAGAGCACTGCTAAGGTTAGATGTGGTCGGCAGCGGTGAAGTATTCTCAGCAATTGGCTCTCCGCTACTGCCGCCAACCGTACCCGGGTCGTCATTATTATCACAACCAAGTAACAGCAAAAAAACGAGGAAAAAACAGACAGCAGATATTGATCTTGCAGGGCTGTGCTTTGACATGGGGTTACTCCTTATAAATTTATGAACAGATTCGAATTACGGGGTAACTGTAAATTGCCCTGTGCCGATAACCTGAGAGTTGACATACACCAGGACACTCCAGCGACCATAAGAGCTGTCAAAAAAATCCCTGTTAGATAATGCTGACTGCAAAGACCCTTTTTCCAATATTTTCATCCAGAAAGAGATACGGTAACCTGTTGTTGATGCAAGTTGAAAGCTATGGGAATCCTGGCGTTGCACCTGATGAGTCGGATTATGCCAGACTGCTGTTACGGTGTAATCCATTGCAGGTAAATCCTGACAAACAATCTGCAGACGTACTTTGTCATAGGCTGAAAATTGTTTTTCAGGGAGTACGTACGTCGTGTCCTTAAAAAAATTCATCCGGCATTTGAACTCAGCCGCATGGCTCAAGGTTGCCGCAAGAGCCAGGGAGCACACCACTCCTGCAAATATTTTTAGGACATACATATTTCTCCAGTATCCTGTATAGATTTGATGGCAACCTCGTCCCATAGACGGAACTAAAGGAAAGGATAAAACTTCGTATCCTCTTTATAATTTATGGCTACATCCGGTTGACCCACTGGTTCCTACGCTCCAGGCTCGCTTACCTGGAGCGTGGGAACGAGGCTATAACATTCCCTTTCCCTGTAGTTCGATCAAGGAATCAAGCATTTAGGCAATCGCCAGTTCCTGGGCCGTTACCGGTTCCGTCTCCTGGGCCATTGCCACCCTTGCCGGTTCCATCACCAGGACCGCTACCACTTCCATTACGAACAAGCAAATTTGCATCCAGGATATATGCTGCATTCAGGCAATCTCCTGTTCCAGGGCCGTTACCGGTTCCGTCTCCAGGACCGTTGCCGCCTTTGCCGGTTCCATCACCAGGGCCATTACCGCTACCATTTTTATTACGAGCAAGCAGATTTGCTTCCAGGGTATATGCAGCATTCAGACAATCGCCAGTTCCGGGGCCATTACCGGTTCCGTCTCCAGGACCATTGCCACCCCTGCCGGTTCCATCACCGGGGCCGTTACCGCTACCCTTTCCATTACGAACAAGCAAATTTGCATCCAGGATATATGCTGCATTCAGGCAATCTCCTGTTCCAGGGCCGTTACCGGTTCCGTCTCCAGGACCGTTGCCGCCCCTGCCGGTTCCATCACCGGGATCACGACCATTACCGGCCATAACCGGAATTGCCAACATGGTGATTGCTGCTGTAATGATGATTGTCTTTACGAGTTTTGTTGAACATTTCATTGGAATCCTCCATAAGAGTTTTTCTTCCATTAGTGGAAGGTAGTACTTGCCTCCCCATTGATACAATCGAGAAGCGATTTAATACCCCTTACATTCCAATAAGCGTGCCAAAAAATTAAAATTAAATTTTTCATGTAAAATCAAAATGTTAATTCCGCAAAGCATATTGAAAAAATCTCCATCTGTTCGACAATCGCTGTGATAAACGACAAACTTGTCGAATGCTGAGTAAACAGGAACACATAAATACAATTATAGCTGTTCTTCCTTGCTCCCCACTCATTCCTCACGCCCTCAAATTATAAAAATCACTAAAATTTTACTTGGTTAAGGGGGAAAGATCTTCTACTATGGAGGAAAAAAGGATGCAAAATATGTTACACCCATCTTTCAACAAATTTCCCAAAAAATTCCCTTTCATTGTCCTGCTCTTTTACTCTCTCATTGTTGTTTTTCCCGGCAACGCAGCCCAACCCGCAGTCACCTGCCGTCCGTATAATCGACAAACCGTTTTATCAGGTGTGGAAAACTCTCAGCAACTGGCAATTCGTTTTCAGAAACAGCTCAACGGCTTTGCCCTTCTACCGAGCGAGATGCTGCTCACTTGGCAAAAGGCGGCAGGAGATCGTTCTCCTGCCTACCCGCTCCTGCTCATATTGCAGATCTGTTGTGTACTCCTGACCGGTATATTTGGAGAACTGTTTTTTCGCAGGCAACTCCGTCCCCTGTACTGCTCCATCTGCAACTTCTCCACCGGAAGTCTGCCGGATAAAATACTCCATATCTGTTTGCGAATACTTATAGAGGGAGTATTTCTGTTCGCATTTATCCTCACTACCTTTGCACTCTATGTCTTGATCTTCCCGGAAAAATCCTTTACCGCAACCCTTGCAGTAAATTATCTCATAGCCGGGTACTACATCAGAATCCTCCTCTTTCTTACCACAATATTTCTTTCTCCCAAACAAGCCGCTCTGAGGATTCTCCCACTTACCGACAAGACTGCCGGGCTTCTCTATACCTGGAGCAGCATCCTCTTTGTCATTGAAATACTGCTGGCCAGATCTGCCATCAATATGCGGGTAGCAGGCGTTCAGGAGGGAGCCCTCCTTGCCTTCAACGGCCTGATTATTATCAGCAGCATAACCATTTTTTCGATCATCATTACCCAAAGCCGCAGTTCAATGACAGAATATATCTGTCCTTCCGGCCAACAACAGGCTCAAGATTCACTTTGGAAAAATCATTATTGCCGTGTTGGCCACGCCACTTTTTTTCTTTTTTGATATCTGGGGAAACAGGCTGTTGCAGATGA
>DAOVTM010000398.1 GCA_030633145.1 Desulfobulbaceae bacterium | reverse complement strand
GTGATTACAGGTAAAAGAGCTAATGCTGTTCTAATATCCGTGGAAGACTGGAATGCTATATCGGAAACTCTATTTTTAGTCTCCATCCCAGGTATGCGTAAGTCAATCAAAGAAGGGCTAGCGACAGATCTGTCTGAATGTTCTGAGGATCTTGATTGGTGAGCTGGAAAATAGTGTTCACAAAACAAGCTCAAAAAGATGCAAAAAAACTCGCCAGGACTGGCTTAAAGAAAAAAGCACAAATATTACTCGAAGTAATTACAGAAAATCCTTTTAAAAACCCACCACCTTACGAGAAATTAATTGGTGATTTGGCTGGCGCATATTCCCGCAGAATCAACATCCAACACAGGCTTGTTTACCAAGTGTTGCACAAAGAAAATATCGTTAAAGTTATCAGGTTGTGGACACATTACAAGTAAAATCACATAGTAAAACGCTGCACAATACCGCTCGCCCCTGAGCTTTAACGTCAACTCTTAACTATCAATTATATTATGTTGTTCAATACGTCACGATTATTAACAATCGCTCTTGTCCTCCTCCTCTGTTCGCTGCCAGCTATGGGCATAGCCAAGCCCAAAGCGGCTGATCTGGTTACCGACGGTCAGACCATTGACCTGCAACAGGAGAAATACCAGAAACTCTTCAAGGAGCTTGAAGAGAAACACCAGTTCACCCCGGAGGAGCTTGCGCAAATTTTTAAAGGCCAGAGCATCTCCAAGCGGGTGCTGGAACTGATGGATAAGCAGTGGGAGTCCCGTCCCTACTATGAATACTCCCCCCTCTTTATCACTGCCAAGAACATTCTTGCCGGCAAGCTGAAGCTTAAACAGCATGAAAAACTGCTGGATCGGGTGGAAAAGGAATATGGGGTTGACCGGGAAATAGTGGTTGCCATCTGGGGGATTGAAACCAGGTACGGTATCCGTCAGGGCAGCTTTAATGTCCTGCGGACCCTGAACACTCTTTTTGATGCCTATCCGCGCCGTGCTTCATTTTTTCGTACCCAGCTGGTGCATTTTCTCGCTCTGTGCAAGGAAAACAATATTGATCCTCACACCGTGAAGGGATCCTATGCCGGAGCCTTTGGTCAGACCCAGTTTATTCCCTCCTCTTTCTCTGCCTACGCAGTGAGCTTTGACGGCAACAGTCAGCGTGATGTGTGGAATTCAACCCCTGATGTGCTGGCCTCCATAGCCAACTATATCAAGCAGTATCATTGGACCCTGCACGGCCCAATCTATGCCGACATTGGTCACGAACTCAAGGATAAACGACTGACTGCCGCCAAGAAAAAGGGCAGGAAGGGCAGGGTATCCTGGCAGCTGGTGCATGATGTTCAGAAGGCTGATATCCCTGCCTCACCCGCAAATCGCGACCTCTCCATTGTCGGGCTGGAGCTTGATCCCAAAAAATCAAAATACGAGTTCCGTTATATCGCAGCCTATACCAACTTCCAGGCCATCACAGAGTGGAACCACTCCAATCGCTATGCCATGGCAGTGACGGAACTGGCCGAAGCGTTGAAGAGATAACGGGGCAGGTTCCAGATGGTACGAATACTGTTGCTGTTATGGATACAGCTGTTGTTTTGGGGTGTCAACTGCCAGGCAACCCCCCTCATTACGGGCGATGAAACATTCATAAAGAGTTTCAGCGATGATTTTGACCGGGAGTCCCTGCTCCAGGCAACCGAGCGCAGCCTTGACTATCTCCATGCCCGTCCGGCTCACTCAACATTTACTTCAACAGGGGTATCGGTTCGCCGTCTATCGGAATCACTCTCCTTTTTCCATAATCTGCTCACCTCCAACCTGACTGATCAGGAGTTTCTGGAAAAGGTCAGGGATAACTTTGTCTTTTTTCCCGCCGCTGGTACAGGTGGAAAGAAACCAAAATCTGTACTGGTAACCGGTTATTATCAGCCGGTGGTTGAGGGCAGCCTGCAAAGAAAACCACCCTTTGTCTATCCTGTCTATTCCATTCCCGAGGATCTGGTGATTCGCCGTTCCAGCAAAGGGGCAGAGGTGGGGCGGTTTGTCGGGGGACGTTTTCTTCCTTACTGGAGTAGAGAGGAGATTGATGTCCAAGACAGGGCTGCCGGCAATGAGTTGGTCTGGCTCAAGGATCCCCTGGATGCCTTTTTTCTCCACATTGAGGGATCCGGTCTGGTGCGGCTGCGCAACGGTACCCTGCGGGGCATTCATTATGCGATCAAAAATGGCCGCCCTTATCGTTCCATTGGCAAGTATATGGTGGATACCGGGCGGATGACCCTCAAGGAGGCCTCCATGCAGTTTATGCGATCCTATATCAACAGTCATCCGCAGGAAAAGGATGAAATACTCTTTTTTAATTCCTCCTATATTTTTTTTCACTGGACCGATACCCTGGGAGCCATTGGCAATCTTGGCCAGGAGGTTACCTCGGGCCGTTCCGTGGCAGTGGATCAATCTTTTTTCCCTCCGGCCAGTCTCTGTCTGCTCAAGGCCAGGCAGCCGGTTGTTCAATCCGGCAAGATTGTCGGCTGGAAACCTTTGCAACGCTTTGTCCTTGCCCAGGATACCGGTTCTGCCATCCAGGGGCCGGGCCGGGTTGACCTGTTCATGGGAACCGGGGATCTGGCCGGGCTGGTCGCTGGACGGATGAAGGAAAGAGGGAGCCTCTACTATCTTTTATTGCGGGAGAAGGAGTGATGATGGATGGTCAATGGCGTAAGGCAGCCAGGGTCTATTAGGAAAGGGCTGCCGAGTATGATAGCTGGTATGAGGACAGTCTCCTCTTTAAGGCGGAACTTGCAGCCCTGCACCGGATACAGCGTCCCCTTGCTCACCCGAAAATCGAGATCGGGATCGGCCCGGGTCGTTTTGCGCAGCAACTTGGCGTGGATATGGGGATTGATCCGGCTCATGCACCCCTGCTTCGTGCGGGGAAACGAGGAATTATAGGAATAAGCGGGATTGGAGAACAGCTGCCGCTGCAAAGCAACAGTGCTGGCACCGTCTTCATGCTCTTTACTCTTTGTTTTGTTGTTGATCCGATCCTGGTTTTTGCTGAGTGTCAGAGGATACTCAAACCGGGAGGGCATCTGGTTGTCGGACAGATCCCGACCCATTCTTCCTGGGGAAAGGCTCTGTTGAAAAAGAAAAAAGAGGGGAATCCCTTTTATGAACATGCCCGCTTTTATTCTGTGCAAGAGGCGGTTGCGATGATCGAAGCGGCTGGTTTTGTTATGCGGGAGAGGTATTCGACCCTGCTCAATCCACCGGGTACGATCAGTGAGCAGGAAGAAATCGCGGACAGTGCCACGGAGGAGGCAGGGTTTTGTGTTCTGGTTTCAGAAGCCAGGTAAGCGTAGCGAAGACTCCGGATGACAGAGGACAGAAAACAGAGGGTCATTACTTTGACCACGGATTTTGGTCTTCAGGACACCTATGCAGGCCAGTTGAAAGGGGCGATCTATACCGTACATCCCACGGTGCGAATTGTTGACCTCTGCCACGCCATTCCCCGCCATGACATACTGGCCGCCGCAGTTGCCATCCATGCAAGCTATGCGGTCTTTCCCGCTGGCACTGTACATTTGATAATCGTTGATCCAGGTGTGGGCAGTAACCGTCCCATTCTGGCTGCGGCCTCGGATAAACAGTTCTTCATTGCCCCGGATAATGGTATCCTCAGCCTCTTTTTTCAGGATAATTCCATTGAGAAGATACACAGGGTGGAGAACAGAGCCTTGTTCCGGGAAGAGATCAGTGCGGTCTTTCACGGCAGGGACATTATGGCTCCGGTGGCGGCGACCCTGGCTAACGGGATGGAACTTGACGAGCTGGGGTCTGCAGTTTCTGTTGCATCCTGTGTTCAGTTGAACCTTCCCCAACCGGTTATCGGCTCCAGTACTATTGAGGGGCAGATTCTTTCCATTGACGGTTTCGGCAATATCCGCACCAATATCAGGGAATCTGACCTTGCAGAGTTGAGT
>DAOVTM010000221.1 GCA_030633145.1 Desulfobulbaceae bacterium | reverse complement strand
TTATACCGGCTACTCCAAGGAGTTTCAGGACACCAAGAAAGATATTGAAACCGGCAGGATTGATGGTCTCTTAAGGAAAATGGATCAAGAGGAAAAAAAGCTCAGGGATAATGGGGTAGATGATGCGCTTATAGCCGAAGCAATCGGATTACTTGGATTGCTGGAAGGTGCTACACTTTTTCTACAGGCGGGTGAGATTGAACGGTCTCTCCATTACTGTGAGATGGCTGAAGGCTTGCTGGAAAAAAGAACCGGTGAATCATACAGTAGTGAAGGCATCGCAGCGTTTGGTAGCACGTTTTCCTCTGTAGCCGGGACGGGAGAATACGGACGGTACAGAGCAGCGGGTTTTGAAAAAGTTATGCTTTTGAACCTGAAGGCGATGAACTACCTGCTGCTGGGGGATGAAAGATCCTTTAATGTTGCCCGGCTGTCCATTCAATGGCAGCAGGATGAAAAAGATAGATTTGAACGGAATTTTGAGCAAGTGGAGGATGAACTCCGCACTTCGGAGAAGATAGAGGTAAATGAGGAAACTTCTGCCACGCCCGAGGACAAGCACAAGGTTATTGTTGCCCTTGACAGAGAATTCTCCAAGTATGATGACAAGGCTCTCCAGGTAGCCAATGCCTTTGTGAACCCGTTTGGTGATTATCTGGCAGGGGTAGTCAACGAATTTAAAAGTGTTAAAATGAAATCCCTGTTGAGTAACGCCAATATTTCCTATAAACAAGCACTCAAGCTCAACCCGGACAGTGCGGTAATCAAGCAGGCAGTCAAGGATACAGGGAAAAAACGCAAGGCAGACAAGCTGCTGCAGGTGGTTGCGTTTAACGGGTTTGCACCCGAAAAAAAAGTACTCTCCTTTCAAATTCCCATTACCATACTCAGCGCTCCCATTGATATTGAAGTGCCGACCTACGAACCAGTGACCAGTGTTGTTCATACTGTCAAGGTGACTACCGCAAAAGGCAGACTCCTTGGGACTTTGAAACCAATTGCGGACATTGATGCCCTGACCCTTCGCTATCAGAAAGACATGTTGCCGGCTGTCAAGGCAAATGTTATTGGAACAACAATGCGTGATGCTCTTATTAAAGAGGTGGGGAACCAGGTAATGATTGGCTTTGGAAGCGTTATTCAGTCTATCATAGATTCTAAAATGGAGCCGAGTACCACCTCCTGGATGAACCTTCCCGCCTCTGTACATGCTGCCCGGATGTACCCCAAAAAAGGGTTACGTGAGATTAAAGTGATAAGTTATGATGAGAGTGGTACGAAACTTTCAGAGGAAAGAGTTACCCTGTCGGAAGGTAACCGTCATTTTGTCTTTATTCGTTGCTTTAATAAGTCACTTTCAGCCCATGCGAGTAAAACAATCTGGTCTCGGCATCCATAATGTGACTTGATATGATTGCTCCGGTCATGACATGAAGTGGATCTGCCGACCTATAATCCGTAGTAAGTGAACGAGAGATATTGACCATGAAACGACAGAGTTTTTTTTTCTCCGCAGCTAGTTTGTTCATTGTTTTGATTGCCGGATGCGGCGGCAATAGTTCAGTACCTCTGCTCAACACCAGCCCTAACCAGGAAATCATTGAGCAAAGGGGCGTGGACACGACATATACGAACCTGATCAGGATTGTGTCCTCGGATGAACTGTTGGAGTATGTAAAAATTATCAACCCTTTTATGGGGAAAACCGGAGCGTACACAAAAGTACAGGTTACGCTTCAAAACCTCACCCTGAATCGCTTTACTCTGGAGTATCAATGTCAGTGGCAGGATGCAATCGGATTTGCTGCAGGAACGCCCCGGCCCTGGACCAGATTGGTGCTGACTTCGAGAGAGGCAGAGATTGTACAGGAAGTTGCTTTGCACCCAAAGGCAGTTAAGGCTGTTTTTACCATCAGGCTCCCTGATGATGATATTATAGAGTTAAATAAAAATGTTAAATGAAAGTGTTAAATGAAATAACGGTTCGATAGCAGGGAGTAAAAATGGTGTGCGCAGCGTACCTGTTCTCTTGCTATATCAATTCACTTTATCAGTTTATAGCATCTGTGGTTAAACCTATGAATAAAAAAAGGAAAGCGTGGTTGGTAACAAGCTGCCGGATTGCGTTGTTGCTTGTAGTAGCTGTGTGTGCTTTCGGCTGTGTTCAGACATCTCCTTATTCCGTTGGCAGGCAAAGTAATGTTGCTATTGTTGAACCCGGTTCAAGGGTTCATCTGAATGATAAACTTACAGGAGAAGATTTTGTCGCGCTGTCCCGAAGAGTTACTGAAAAAATGCTGACCTCCAGGGTTGTGCAGGAGTGGTTACAGCAAGGCAAACGACCGCTGTTGGTTGTTGCTGTGCCGGAAAACACAACCCATGACGCAGACATTCTTGCCGTTGATATTCAGGACGAAATAATTTCGACAATTCTGGAGGCTGATATTGCCAGAGTAATCGATGAAAGCAGTGTGTCGTCGAGGTATAACTTTATACTGAAAACAACAGTCACTGATACCTCGCAAAAAGGCCCAAACGGGAGCAGGCTTACATATTATACTGTAAAACTGCAGCTCTTTTCCCTTCGTGGTGAACGACTTGGCCAGTGGCATGATAAAATAGGTCTTTCCAAAGCTCCGCGCAGTTTTTTTTAGAACGGTTAAAAAAATTAATTCTAATAATTAATCCGGATGGTTGATATGTTTGATATGTTTGATACAAAAAAAGTAATCTATTGTTTGACCGGGTTACTCTTCTTGCAGGGAGTCGGGTACAGTTCGGCTATTGAAATAGGGAATCCAGAAGAGATATTTCTACGGGATATCCCGGAAAAATATAAAACAACCTATTTGAAGGATCGTAAAGACCCTACCAGTTTTGCCGAGTTCTCGGAATACTTCAAGCATGATTTTGAGATCGCCAAGGAAAATTTTAAAAGCCTGCCAGAGGATCTGAAAAAGGATATGCATAAGGGTTTTCAAGATCCTGATTTTGTCCCGCCCCTGCGCCCTGAATATCGTTAATGGAGCTGATTACTGTCATGAAAAACTGTTTACTTCTTTGCAAAATACTTATTGTTGTTGCGATTTCTTTTCTGTCCGGCTGTGCGCAAGTGGCAAACCTGGCGATTGAAGGTTCTCTGTCTGAAATGTCGGCATTTTCTGCGATTGGAAATATTACATATCAGTATCCATACGTGGATTTCAACCGCTATTTTCCAGAAACATACTCCTTTAATCTCTCGAAAGATGAGACATGGAAAAAAATCAAAAAGTCACTGAAGAAGAATGGAGAAGTGACCATGGAGGAAAACCTCGACAAAGGGTACATTTTTACAGAGGCTAAAAAAACATTCCTTGACACTTCGCAACAGGAGTATGAATTCAAGGTATTCTATTATCAGTACTCTATTTTCTTGACTGCGCAGGGAAAGGACAAGACCTATGTGACCTGTTACCCGACAGTGTTTGAGGGAATGCACAAGGAACTGTTTTTTTCCGGCACCCGGAACTGGCTCAGGGGAATATTTTTTGGCGGGGTGGCGGCTGAGGTCTATCCAGAAAGAAAAAGGGCAAGCCTGGTAATTGCCACGTACCTGAAGAAAAAGCAGTCAAAACGGATCGCGGAACAACAACTGGCTCTTCATGTTGCCGGAGCATCGGCTGATACGCAACAGGGGAGCGAAACAGTACACATTATGCAATCGGGTGAAACTCTTGGTGATATAGCAAACCAATATACCGGTAATGTGATGAATTACATAAAAATTGCTCAATACAACAAGATTAAGAATATTAACAAGATCAAAGTTGGCCAGAAGATTCGGATACCTGCTGAGTTGCTGGATTTAACAGGAAAATGATCTCCCATGTGCAAAAATCAAAACAAATTTCTATCCTGTTGCTGGTTATACTGTGTTTCACGGCATCAGGTACAGCAGCATCTGACCGGGGTGTGCAGAGAACCGACAGGGCAGGAACTACCTCATCCCTGTTCGAGCCGGTATTGAGAGTGAGTTGGATGTCAAGTTTAAGGCTGTGGACGCAGGCAGGGTTCTCGCACAGTTGAACACGGGCTGGCACCACAACTTCTTTTTTTTCAGGACGAACCATCACCATGGAAGAGGTGAATTTTAACGGCAGTAAAGCCCGTACAGTCGGCGGCTTGAACCGGTCACTGCAGCAGACGGCAGAGGTTGGCAGCTATCCTCCCAATAGCTTGGGACTGTACGATATGCACGGAAACGTCCTGGAATGGTGTGCTGACTGGTACGGTGAAGACTATTTTACAATTCTTTCAGTCTTGGATTCCGTCTTGCCTGAAGGATGTCTTATATGACTTTCAGCAGCAAACCGCTTGAAAATTTGATCTTTCGTTCGATACCAGTGTCAGGCGATATATACACCGCACCCCTGCTGCAGAATCAATGTTCATAAGGAAAAAAACATAATGAAAAACAGAACGTTTCTATTCGCATTAATTATCCAGTGTTTTCTGATTACCACTGCCCGCTCTGACTGCAGCCAAATCGCTCAAAAAAGCAGTGAAGCACTTAGCTGGCAGGATACATCAATGCTTAGGCAGTTGAATAAAGAGGCCGCAAGAGATAGTTCCTGTACTGACGATTTCAGGCAATGGCTCGGCAGACAGACCGCAGTTGTCCAACTCAGCCGAGCCAGAAAACTGGTGCAACAGGGGGAAAGTAAACAGGCAATCCCCATACTGGAAGACTCCCTGCAGTATGACCGGCACTGGATGGCTCTGGCCATGCTGGCCGATGTCCATTCGGAACGAAAAGAACATGGCAAGGCAACACTGAAGTACCAGGAAGCACTAAACGCAATTAACGATCCTGATCTTACCCCGGAATATCCAAACACCGCAATCATAGCAAAGGTGTTTAAAAAGGCGGAACAGAGCCGGTTACTGGCAGGCAGGTATGTGGCCAGTCCAAAAAACAGGGACGGCAGCCCTGGAGGACTTTCCGGGGGAACGGTTAGAGGATTTGCCGTGGAAAGAGTTGCCTTGCCTGTAACATTTCCCTATAACTCCACCGAGTTCACAGCCCAGGGAAGACAGGCTGCCGTGGCACTGTTAGCCGACCTTCAAGAGCAGGATGTTCCCTTCATCATCCTCACCGGTCATACTGATCCGATCGGTGAGCGGGCATATAACCAGAATCTCTCCCTGGGACGAGCCAGGCAGCTTCGCGCCTATCTCATGGACAATGGTTTTTTGGGACAGGTCAGAGTGGAGGGGCGGGGCGAGGATAAACCGTATCAGCCTGTAGATAAATCCGATTTTACTCAAGACGAATTGTACCGAATGTGCCGCCGGGTTGAGATTGAACGCCGTTAGGGGCTTTATCCCGTTGCCCGGTCGTTGAACCCCTGTTATTAAAAACAGTCATCTTTGAGAGTACGAGGTTGAAAGATGGTACATGGAGGAATTGTTTGAAAAAGCTAATTTTAATTGTATGGCTCTGTTGTCTGTTTCCCTTACCTGCCCAGGCCAGAATCTTTGGCCTGGTGGTGGGCATAAATAATTATGTCGAACATCAAAACCTCAGAGGTGCGGTCAATGATGCCAGAGACATTGCAGACGCACTCAAGACCATAGGAGCTGAAAAAGTTATCCTGCTGCTCGATGAAAAGGCCACTTACGATGCAATTAAACAGGGCTGGTATCAGCTGATTCGGGAAGCTGATTCGGGAGATACCCTAGTGTTTTCCTATGCCGGCCATGGCGGCAGGGAACCGGAACGTATTCCCGGCAGTGAAGACGATCACAAGGACGATGCCTTTGTTCTAGGTGGATTCCAGGAAAACGGCCCGGGCAGCAGAGAGCGGATCATAGATAATGAAATCAATGGCTGGTTATCCGCAGCAAAAGAACAGTCCATTATCATGATTGCCGACTCCTGCTTTTCAGGCACCATGCTTAGAGGGCATGATCCACGGGCATCACAGGTTATTTACAGGACTATTGATGATTACGGCCCTCTGGTCAATGACTATCACGCACCGCCCGCTCCGAAGACTTCTTCCCTGGCAACACATGTCCTGACCCATGTTACCTTTTACTCGTCCAGCCGCGAGAATGAAAAGACCCCGGAAATACTGATCGATGATGTTCCCAGGGGGGCGTTGAGCTGGGCCTTTGCCAGGGCGTTACGCGGTGCGGTTGGCAGCAGTGATAGTCGGCTGACCAGGCAGGAACTGGATCATTATATCCGGGAAAATATCCAGATGCGCACCGAGGGGCGGCAGCATCCCACTTTTTTACCCGGTGGCCGGGGAGAGCAGGTACTGTTTCATGTTGCCTCTTCCAGGTCTGAACTCCCCCCGTTGAATAAAATCAAGGTGAAAATAATCAACCAGGGAGCTTCCTCGATATCGCCTGGCTCCATTGAGGGGGGGCAGGCGATATCAGATACGGATACTGCAGCTCTGGTCTGGGATATGGGACGCAAACAGGTTGTCAGTGGCCTGGGGGATGTTATCACCTGGCAGCTCCCCGCCAGTCGAGCAGCATTCCAGCGGGTGGTGGACAAATGGAGACTGCTGGCCCTGATCCGTAGAATGAGTGAACAGGACAGCCTGGTCATGCGGGTGAGCAAGGGAGATGTCCTCTATCATAAGGGAGATACCTTCTCCTTTTCTATCTCCGAAAACCACTATCCCTGCCTTACCCTCTTTAGTCTGGAACCAGACGGCAAGGTGACCTTATTGTATCCGCTCAAAGACGACGGGTTTAATGATCCGTTCCAGCC